>CAZCER010000118.1:0-10097 GCA_964497385.1 uncultured Armatimonadia bacterium
GGGGTCGTGCGGGCCTCCGCGGGTCCGAAGGGTCTGGCGTACCAGAGCATCCTCTTTGGCACACGGCGCATCACGTGGGACCGCCTCGCCCTTGCGCGAGTCACGGTCACCGGCGCGCTCGGAAGCGTCACGGTCCGAATGCTCGAGTTCTTCGATGTGGACGGCGGCCGTCTCCTGATGGGCGTTCCGCGCAATCCGGAGTTCGTTGCGTACGTCGACAAAGCGCTCGGAAGCGATCTGGGCGATCAGCTCGCCTACACCCGCGGCCGACCGCGTCGGCAGCCGCCTCGCAAGCGAGGGAAGCGGTAGCTCATGCACGTCCTTCGCGCGGAAGAGCGCGGATCGCTCGCGATCGAGCCCCTGGAGAGCGCGGCGCTCGGCGGCCGGAGCACGGTCTGGCTCTACCTCCCACCCGGATGCGATGACGCACGACCTTTGCCCGTGCTCTATCTCCTCCACGGCGCACACGGCCGGGAGTCCGACTGGGCGCTGCACGGGAGCGTGCTGGAGACCGCAGGGGAGCTGATCCACGGAGGCGAGATCGAGCCTCTGCTGATCGTCATGCCCAACGACGGCCTGCGGGGACGCGGCACGCGGTACATGAACCGCCCGGACGGGACCGGGGACTACGAGCACTGGATCGCCCGCGACCTGGTCGCCCACATCGACGATCACTTCCCCACCCGGGCCGAGCGCGCGCATCGGTGCATCGCCGGTCTCTCGATGGGGGGCTTCGGCGCCGTGAACGTCGGACTGCGGAACCGCGCGCTGTACCGCGGAATCGCGAGCCACTCCGGTCTCTTCAACATCCGTCCCGAACACAGCCTGCCGGAGATCGCCGAGGACCTCGACGAGGAGACCCGGCGCGCGAACAGCCCGATCGACTACATCGCGGACATCCCCCATGAGGAACTGCCGGCTCTCTATCTGGACTGCGGCGTGGAGGACTTCCTCTATGAGCACAACCTCGAGTTCCATCGGCGTCTCCGGGAGCTGGGCGTCGAGCATGTCTTCCACGCCTTCCCGGGAGGCCACACCTGGGATTACTGGAGCAGGCGTCTCCGTGACTCGTTGCGATTTCTCTTCGGCCGGGTCGGGAGGACGGGGTTGAGTGTCGAATAGGGGTCCGTACGGCGTTCACGTCTGCGCGAACGCCCATCGAAGGAGGCTATCTATGCATCGGAAGATCATCTGGCCCATCGCGCTGCTTGGCGCGCTCGTCGTCGCGATAGCGCCGGCTGCGGCCCAGGGCTCCTACGCCCCGGATGAAGAGGGATGGGTGTCGCTCTTCAACGGCGCCGACCTCACCGGATGGAGCGGTCGCGATGGCAGGGAGCACGGCTGGACCGTTGAGGACGGCGCGCTCGTGAACGCGAACCCCGGCGTCGACCTCGTCAACGACGTCCCGGTCGCCGACCAGGAGCTGCACGTCGAGTTCCTCGTGCCCGAGCACAGCAATTCGGGCGTCTATCTGCAGGGCCGCTACGAGGTTCAGATCTGCGACTCCGGTTCCCAGGTCGAGCTGAACGACGGCATGTGCGGCGCGGTCTACAGCATCGCGGCGCCGTCCGAAAACGCGGCGCTCGCCGCGAACGAGTGGCAGACCTTCGACATCACCTTCGTCACTCCGCGCTTCGACCGCGACGGCGCGATGGTCAAGCCGGGCCACATCGTGGTCGTCCACAACGGCACGCAGGTCGTGGACGCCGACGTCGATCACGTAACCGGCGGCGCCATGAGCGACACGATGAACGTCCCCGCTCCACTGATGGTCCAGGGCGATCACGGGGTCATCAAGTACCGCAACATCCGCTATCGCCCGATCATGCCCGACGCCGCGCCCGAGGAGGAGTTCACCCCCCTCTTTGACGGCGAGTCGCTCGAGGGCTGGCACGTCGCCACGGGCACCGGCCATGGCAAGGGCGGCCAGTGGGACGTCCAGGACGGCGCGATCCGCGGCACCCAGGACACTCCGGGCAACGGCGGTCTGCTGCTCTCCGACCAGCTCTTCGGGAACTACGAAGTCCGCTTCGAGGCGAACCCCGACTGGAACATCGACTCCGGCTTCTTCCTCCGTTGCGCCGAGGACGGCCGGTGCTATCAGGCCACCGTCGACTACCGGCCCGACGGCGAAGTCGGCACCATCTACGGGGAAGGCATCGGCGCGTGGCTCCAGCCGAACCCGAACTGGGTCCGCTTCTACAAGCCCGAGCAGTGGAATGACGTCCGCATCATCATCGAGGGCCAGCCGCCGCGCATCCAGGTCTGGCTCAACGGCAACAAGATCATCGACTACGTTGACACCGAGGAGCGCCTCCCGCTCGAAGGCGCCATCGGTCTGCAGGTGCACGGCGGAGGCGACTGGGAGGGCCGTATGACCCGCTTCCGCAACATCCGCGTGCGCCCGATCGAGGAGTAGTCCGCGCTATCCCGACAAGCCCCGGCGGCGAGGCGCCGCACGCCGCGCCGCCGGGGAACGCAGGGCTGAGCGTGCAAAGTGGAGCGAGGTGCGGAGGCGATGGCGGACCCCGAGGCCAGCGGCCGTTTCGAGCAGGGCGTTGAGGCCTGGAACGCTTGGCGAAGCGAGAACCCCGGCGTTGAGGCGGATCTCCGCAAGATCGAGGCCCCCGGCGCGGACCTCGCGGGGATAGACCTCACGAACTGTCGCCTACGCGGCGCGAACCTGGCCGGAGCCAAGCTCGTCGGGGCGAAGCTGCGCTTCGCGACGCTCTCCGGCGCCAACCTCTCGGATGCGGACCTCCGCAAGGCGGACCTCGTACGCTGCCGCACCCACGACACCGACTTCACCGGCGCCGACCTTACCGGAAGCGACATGCGCTCCGGCGACTTCCACAGCGCGCGTTTCGACCGGGCCGCGCTTCGCGAGGTCGAGGCGGGAGGGGCGGACTTCCGGGCGGCGTCGTTCGAAGGCGCGGACCTCTCGGGTGGGCGCTTCCCCTGCGCCCTGTTCCGCTTTGCGCGCCTCCGCATGGCGAAGCTCGTCGGCGCCGACCTGACCGAGACCGACCTGGTCGAGGCGAACTTCTTCCGGTCCGACCTGACGGACGCAGACCTGACAGACGCCCTGGTGGATGAGACGGACTTTGAGGACGCCGTCCTCGAGGGTTGCGTCATGGCATGGCGCGCAGGGCGCTCTGAGCCCGCATGGAAAGACGCCCGCCCAACCCGCCAAGTTGGCTGCACCCCGATCCTGCTGCTCACGCCCTGCGTCCTCGCGCTGGGGTGGCTCATCCAGTCGTTGCGGGGGTAGGCCGCGGCCGGGCTTTGCCGACCCCACGAGAAAAGGGGAGCGGGCCGGAGCCCACTCCCCTTTCGGCTTGCTCGCTCAATCCCGCCCTCAGGACTCCGCGATGAGGATCACGTCGTACGGGCTGTTCGCGCCCGCCGTCACGGTGATTCCGGCGCCCGTGCTCGCTTCGTAGCCCGTGAGGGTGAAGCGGAGCGAATAGGTTCCGGGCGTGAGTCCGCTCAGAGCGTAGGAGCCGTCGGATCCTGTCTGGACGCTCGTGCCCACCCCGCCGGGACCGGCGGTGATCTGGACGGTCACCCCGGCGAGCGGCCCGCCGGGCTCATCGCGCACCGTCCCGGTGATCCCACCGGTCGTGGCGCCGCCGCTGGTGAGAACGACGTCATAGCGCGACGTCGTTCCGCTGGTGACCGTGACGCCTGAGGCCGTCACGTCCGCGTATCCTGTCGCCGAGAAGCGGAGCGAGTAGTTGCCGGCCACGAGGCTCGTGATCTCGTAGTTGCCCTCGCTATCCGTTGTCGCCGAGGCGCCGACGGAGCCGGGCCCCGCGGTAATGAGCACGGCGGCGCCGGCGAGCGCGTCCCCGCTCTCGTTCCGTACCGTGCCCGCAAGGGCGCCGTACTCGCCCTGTCCCTCGGGGGCGAGCGAGAAGTCCTGCGTCGTTTGCTCGCCCGAGTCCACCGTGACCGTGCCCGTGTCCTCCGCGTCGTAGCCTGTGGCGGTGGCGCGCAGCGTGTAATCACCGGGGGCGAGCGCGTCGATCTCGTAGGCTCCGGCCGCGCCGGTGGTGACCGCCCGGCCCTGGTCGGCGGGGCCGCTGGTGATCTCGACCCGTGCGCCGACAAGCGGGACCCCGTCGCGATCGCGAACGTGGCCGGCGATGGAGCCCGGGTCGCCGCTCGAGCCGCTCGCTAGCGCCGCCCCGACCACCGTGTACTCCCCGGCGACGACATCGACGCCCCCGAAAGTCCGGTCCGCCAGCTTTGGCGCGGACACCTTGATCGTGTACGCGCCCTCGGCAAGACCGTCGAGGTCGGCGACCCCGTACTTGTCAGTCGTTGCCGCACCGGAGGACGTGGGGCCCTCGACGACGGTGACGACGGCGTCTTTGATCGGGTCGATGGTCGCGGCGTCGTAGGCGAGCACGCGGATCGCACCCGAGGTTTCGGCCGACTCGGAGAGGGTCACGTTGAGGGTCGTGCCCTTCTTGCCCGACACGTCGGCGGTGAGGCTCTGGTCGGCGAAGCCCGAGCGCGTGACCTTGATGGAGTACCGCGCCCCGGCGAGGTAGCCTATCTTGTAGGTCCCGTCCTCGGCGGTGAGGGTCGAGAAGCCCGCCGTGAGCACCGTCACTTTGGCGCCCGAGACCGGGTTCCCGCTGGAGTCCGTGACCGCGCCCTCGATCCAGCCGTACGAGCCCGACGACGGCATGAGCACGAGCACGAAGGTGGAGAGATGGTCGGTCAGCGCCGTCACCGTGCCGGCCGTCGTGTCGATGGTCGAGCCCGCGTGGTACTCCCAGCCGCTCTGGCCGTCCTTCTGGGAGAAGACGCCGATCCGATTCACATCGTTCGCGCTGTCGAGGTCGAGGAGGGTATAGGGCAGCGTCACCTTCACGGCGTCGTTGAACTCCACTCCGCCAGGGCCCCAGTAGCGCCCGACGCCCACATTCCGCTCCGTCCACGCCGGCCGACCAGGCTCGGTTACGCTGCCGATCTGCACGGTGAGCGGCCCATTGAGAGCCCCTGCGGGCACGTCCAGGACGGCGCCGTCGGCGGACTGCGCCACGCCCCCGGCGTCATTCACGACCGCCGTGTCGGAGATCGTGAGCTGCGGGTTGCCCTGCGGATCGTCGATCTGCGTGTCGCCGGTGACGCTGCAGCCGGTCGTCGCGTAGAGAGATGCCAGGGCGATCGCCAACACCATCGAAACGCCCGCCAAGCGGACTAACCGCATCGAGATTCCTCCTCCGTCATCGCAGGCGCAAGCCCGGCTTGGGCCTGCGCCCACGTCTTCGCCGCCCGTCGCTGTCGCGAGGCCGCCGTGGTCCGGGGCTCACGACCTTCGGGCGGACGAAATGCTACACTAGGCCCCCATGAGACACGTCGAAACGCCCACCGGGGCTCTCATTCTGGCCTGCGCCGTCGCTACCCTTGTCGCCTCCGTGGTCTTCCTTCTCCCGGAGCCGGTCACGCTCCCGATGGACGACTCCTATATCCACATCGTCTACGGCGAGAACCTGGCGCGTACCGGCAAGCTCGAGTTCAACCTCGGCGAGTTCGCCGGCATCGGCTCCACCAGCATCCTCTGGGTGCTTCTGATCGCGGGACTCGTCTCCTTGGGAGTCGGAGGCGTCGCCGCCGTGAAGGCGCTCGGCCTGGCCTCACTACTCCTGACGACCGCGTGCCTCACTTGGCTCCTCTTTCGTTGGGTCCCGCGGATTCTCCCGCGTGCGCCGGCCTGGCTGCCCTGGGCGGCCTCGGTCGCGTGCGGCTTCTCCGGGAACTACATCTGGTTCGGCCTCAGCGGCATGGAGACGCTCTGCTTCCTCGGGCTGGCTCTGCTGGCTCTCGTGTTCTACGCAAAAAACAACTGGTACGGGGTCGCGGTTGCGGCCGGACTCGCCGTCCTCACCCGCCTCGAGGGCGGCGCCCTCGTGGTCGCGCTGCTCTCCGTCCACTTCCTGACCTGCCCCGGGGAACGCTGGCGTGACGTCCGCCGCGTCGTTCTCCCCGCTCTCATCCTCGTGGTTCTGGTGCTCCCCTGGCTCCTCTACCTGCATGACAAGACGGGCCACTGGCTCCCCACCTCGGGCGGCGGCAAGAAGATGGCCCACATGGCGGCGACCGAAGCGGGTGTGGGCCGCGCCGGGGCTCTGGGAGCGCTTCTGGAGGTCCGTCCCGTCGTCTTCGTGGGTCTCTGGTGCGCGTACGCCCTCGCCTGGGTCTTCGGGCTTGGGTACGGCTACGCGCCGTCGGAGCGCCTCTTCGCGGACGTCGGCGGGGGCGGCATCGACCTCTGGTTCCCGGCCGCCGCGCTCGTAGCCTTAGTCGTGCTGCCTCTCGGGTGGCGGGGGCTGGGCGCGGGCTTCGGAGCGCGCCGCACGCTCACGGAGGACGCCGCGGGGCGCGCGCTGCTCGCGTTTGGTGTCTGGGTGCTCCTTCACAACCTCGAGTACGCGCTGCTTTTCCCGAGTCTCGGCACGACGTCGCGGTACCAGGCGGTGAACCACATCGTGCTCTGGCTCCTCCCGGTGCTCGGGCTCGGCGCGATCCGCCGCCCTGCGTGGCAGTCCGCAATGGCCGTGGCGCTGTTCGCGCTCCTGGCGACCAACCTCGTCTTCTGGCGCGGAACCTACGCGGCGAACCTCCGGCACATGGAGGGCGTGCGGATGCAGGCGGCGGAGTGGATCGCCTCGACCCCCCCGACCGACCGCGTGGCGGCGTTCGACATTGGGGCCCTCCGATGGAGGTCGGAGAGACCGATCACGGATCTCGGCGGGCTGGTGGACGCCGACTTCGTGGGGTATCAGCAGGAGGGCCGCGTCGGTGAGTTCCTCCGCCGGCATGGAGTCACGTACCTCGCGATCCCGTCGGCGCACTCCTCCGAGCCGGCGCCCTTCTTCGATCTTCTCGGCTTCCTGCGGATCAAGGACGACCCGACCTTCACGTACACCGAGGCCGCGCGTTTCGAGGGCGACTACGAAGACTGGCGCCGCGGCGCGGGCCCGACCTTCAACTACATGCCGGCCGTCGTGGCGTACCGGGTGGAGTACCGCGAGTAGGCGCGCCTACGCAAGAGCCGGCATCTCGTCCCACGTTCGGCCGTCGAGGATGCGCCCCGCGCGCTTCTTGTTCGCGCCGCCCCACTGCTTGAAGAAGAAGGCCACGTCCTCGGTGACGCACCGGTCGCGGAGTTCCCGCGCCCAGTCCGGTTCCATGGGGCGGGCGCCGGGGCCCGACTCGCCACCGGCGATCACCCAGTCGAGGCCAGGCAGGCGGAGACTCGGCAGCGGCCCGAGCAGCGGTTCGGCGGACACAAACTTGACCACGGCGGGCGTCTGACGCAGGTGGTCGGCCCGGTGGACGTAGACATCCGTCTCGATGGTCACTCCCATCCATACGTTGGGAGGCCACGGAAGGTCAGCGGCCATCTCCGCGAGGCGCTCCGAGCGCTTCGTGAGCACCTGGAACGTGTGCTGAGAGGCCTCCGCCATCACCGCGAAGACATCCGCGATGAAACCGTCGGGAACGGCCTCGTGAAACAGGTCGCTCATGGAGTTGACGAAGACCATCCGAGGCTTGCGCCACGAGAGCGGCAGGTCAAGGACGTGCGGATGGAGCGTGACCGCGAAGCCGTTCGCGTAGTTGCGCTGCCCCATTGCTTGCAGGCGCTTGGCCATCAGCTCGGCATAGCAGTGTAGGCACCCCGGACTGACCTTGGTGCAGCCGGTAACAGGGTTCCAGGTGGACTCGGTCCATTCGATTGCTGAGAGCTGGGCCATGGCGGGCACCCCCCTGACTTCCCCCGGAAGCGCGGGAAGCAGCGGGACTCCAAGGACCGAACCGAAAGTCGCGCGGTTGCGCTCGGTTCGCGTCGGGGCGTCATGCAGGACCACGCCCCCTCAGAGCCCAAGACACCCCGGGCGCCCGATACGGTTGCGACAGGAGACCGCACAGTTGCCATTGCGCTACTACCAAGCCTACTTCCGGACCGAGCGCGGCGGGGTCGGGCTGCCGTACGCGACGTCGCGGTACGAACTCCTTGCTGCCCTCGGCCCGCGCTGCGCGCTCAGGCGAGAGTGGCCCGGCAGGTTCCGCGTGTCCTTCGACTGGAGCGGACCCGAGGAGGACCTGCTCCGGCTGGCGCCCAGGCTCGGCTACACGCAGGCCGTGCTGTCGGTGGATCCGACCCCCGCCTCCGGCCGCGAGCCGGACTTCACGATGGGGCCGCGCTGGCCGACCGGGCGCATCCGTGAGAGGGGCTTCGATCTCGAACTCCGCGAGCTATGGACCCAAGACGAGGCGCTTCGCCTGGACGCCTCACCGCACCGGGACGTCTTCGAGTTCGACCTGAACGGCGCGGCCACGGTGGGCGGCCCCCGGCGCGGCCGGCGCCTCTCGCCCCTGGACGCCCGCATGATCGCGAACGTGAGCGGTCTTTGCGACGGCGCTCGAGTCCTCGACCCGTTCGCCGGGCTGGGCGGAGTCGCGCGCGCGGCCTCCGAGAGGAGCCTCAACGCGCTCGCGAGCGACCGCGATGCGGTGCTCCTGCCCGGCCTCCGGCGCCGGCTGCCGGGCGCTGTGCTCCTCGCCGACGCGCGCGCGTTGCCGTTCGCGGACGCGGAGTTCGATGGGGTCCTCACCGAGCCGCCGTACCACCGCGCCGACCGGGAAGACCTTGCCGCCTCGATCCCCGAACTCGCGCGCGTTGTGCGCCCGGGCGGAGTTCTGGTGCTTCTCGTCGCCGACTTCCTGCGGAGGATCGCCTCTCCGCCGGACAACTGCGTGGAGGAGCGCGTGCTGGAGGCGCCCCGGCATGGGATCCGGTGTCTCGCCCTCGTCTGGAGAAGGCGCTAGGCGGGGCCGCATGGAATCGCGGGTCCGTAGCGAACCCGCGCGCGCCAGGCCGCGCGCCCAGTGAGGGAGCGAGAGCCCGATGCCCGAGCCGCTGGCCCTGATTCTCGACTGCGGATCCACCAACCTCACCGTGAGCGCCGTCGATGCGCGGGGGATGCCGGTCGCGTCGGCCTCCCGCCCGAGCGCGCCCACCCCCGACCCGGACGGACCGGAGGGATGGTTCCTCTTCGATCTCGACGGTCTGATGCGGGACTTGGCCTCGGCGTCTCGCGAGGTGTGCGCCACACTGCCTCCAGGCGCCGTGCGGGCCGTCGCGGTCACGACATGGGGGGCGGATGGGGCGCCGATGGACGAGACCGGCGCCCTGACGCATCCGGTCATCAGTTGGCGGTGTGACCGCACGAAGCCCCTTGTGGACGCCTTCGCCGAGATGCACGACCCCTGCGACGCCTTCGTTCGGACCGGCTACCAGGTGATCTCCTTCAACACGCTCCTGAAGCTCATCTGGCTTCGCCGCACGCGGCCGGAGACGCTCGATCGCGCAAGCTGCTTCACCATGATGCCCGGCCTCATCTCTCACCGCCTGACCGGCGAGGCCACGATCGACGCCACCGCGGCCGGCACGACTCAGGCCACCGACCTGCGGACCCGCGGCTGGTCGCGGGAGATGCTCGATCTTGCCGGCGTCTCGGAGTCGCTCTTCCCGCGCTGGGTCGAGCCCGGCGAGGTGATCGGGGCGCTGCACCCGAGGGTTGCCGAGGGCTTTGGACTCGAGGCGGGCCTGCCCGTCGTGGCGGCGGGGCATGACACGCAGTTCGCGATCGCGGGTTCGGGCGCGGGGGCCGGAGAGGCGGTGCTGAGTTCGGGCACCTGGGAGATCCTCGCGACGCGCACGGCGAGCCCCGACATGTCACGCGAGGCGTTCGAGAGCGGGATCCTCGTCGAACTGGACGCCCAGCCCGGCCTCACGAACCCGCAGTTCCTGATGATGGGGTCGGGGACCCTCGAGTGGGTGCGCGACCGGCTCTTCGCGGGCCTCCAGGGCCGTCCGGACGCCTATGACGCCATGGTCGCCGAGGCCCGCGCGGTTCCGCCGGGTTCGGCCGGGGTCACGCTGCTTCCCTCGTTCGTCGCCGCGGCCGGGCCAACCAAGCGCTACGGTACAGGGGGCGGGGTGCTGGGCCTGGAACTCGACACGACGCGCGGGCAGGTCTACCGGGCCGGCCTGGAAGGGCTCTCGTTCCAGCTCA
>CAZCER010000119.1:0-10079 GCA_964497385.1 uncultured Armatimonadia bacterium
GCGCTTCTCGCGGCCGACCGGGCGCTCGCGACGGGAACGCACATCGTGGCGGACCTCGGAGCGGAGGTCACCGAGGTCGCCGTGCTCCACCAAGGCGCGCCGATTCACACGTTCACCATCGGCTTGGGCGCTCGGGCGCTCACTCTCGCCCTGGCGCAGGATGGTGGAGTCGATCTCGCGGAGGCGGAGTCGCTCAAGCGAACCGCCGGCCTCAAGCTCGACGACGACGGCATGCCGGCCGACCCTGAGAGCGACCATGTCGGCGGGTGGCTCAGCCGGCTCTACACGGGTCTCCGCCGAGCCGTGGAGGCGCGCGTCCAGGCCGCGCCGGAGAGTCCGATCGAGACGATCGTCCTCCTCGGCGGCGGTTCGCTGACGCCAGGGCTGCCGGCGGGTCTGCAGGCCGCCCTGGGGCTGCCGGTCCGGTACGGAGATCCGGCGGGCGGCCTCGGGTTCGCTCCTTCCGAGGGCGTCTCTCCGGTGGTGCTGGCCACGGCGACGGGGCTTGCGCTTCAGGGGGTCGGGCTCGCGACCCATTCGCTCGACCTGACCCCTCGGGCCGTCTTCGCCGAGCGCGCCGCGCGGACCAAAAAGGGGCTTACGGTGGCGGCGGCGGCCGTGTTCGCCGCCGCGCTGCTGCTCGCCACAGGCTGGTCGTGGAGTCAGGCCCGGGCCGCCCAGCGCGAGTATGAGGGCGTCAAGAGCCAACTGCAGAGCCAGCTCGCCGAGGCGGGCGGCATGGATCTGACGGAGCAGGAGGTCGAGGCGCTCCAGTGGATCGTCGCCCAGGCGGACGAGGAGATCAACGATCCGCTTGCGGTCCTGGAGTGCTTCGCGCAGCTTCTGCCCGCTGACATGCGGATTCGCGACATGAGCTTCCGACGGCGGGACTCCGTGACCATCAAGGGCGAGGCGCGCTCGAACGCCGACATCGCGGACGCGATCCACGCGCTCGAGCAACAGGACTGGTTCGAGGACGTCGTGCTTACGCACACGACGGCGACCGACGTGGGCGGAGAGACGCTCTACACGTTCGACATTGAGTGCGATCTCCCGGGAGGTGAGGCGTGATGTCGTCTGCCGTCCGGGCGGTTCTGGTCGCCCTGCTGATTACGGCGCTGTGGTTTGTCGCGGTCTATCGTCCGCTTGCGCAGAGGCGCGATGAGGCGAAGGCCAAGACGCGCCGCGCGATGGCCCTCCTGACCGAGGCCGAGCGCGACGACAGCTCGGTCACCGACCGGGCGATTCGGGAGCGCGACCTGATCGACACCGTGGGGTACACGCGGCCCACGACGAACGCGGCGCAGGAAGCGCGCATGGTCGAGCAACTCGAGAAGGCGTGCCGCCTCTCGCCGATTGGCTTGCTGGAGGTCGTTCGGATGGAGCCCGAGATCGTGGCGGGCCCGACCGTGACTCTCAACGGCGGCGACACTTCGCTCGACGTCCAGTACATTCGCTACCCCGTCCAAGTGCAGACGACCGGAGGCCTCGAGGGCTCGATCATGTTCCTCTCCTTGCTCCGGCGGACGAACCCGATGATGATGGTGGACCGCTTGGTCCTGGCCTCGTCGGACGAAACCGGGCTGGTGCGGATGCGTTGCGTGCTGTCCTCGTGGCGCCCGGAGCCCAACAGCCTCGTAGGGGAGGCGGTCGAATGAACGACAGCCAGCGCAACGTCGCGATTCTGGCGGCGTTCTCGGTCTGCCTGATCGCGGCCTCGGCCGCGTTCGTGCACCGTCAACTGAACCCTCCGCGGGAGACCGACGATCTGGAGACTCTGCTCGCGGTCCGGTCCGATCCGCGCAATCTCGCGCCCATCGAGGCGCCCAAGCTGGAGGCCCCGGCGCAGGCGATTCTGGACCGCGATCTCTTCGGTCCGCTCGTCGAGGTCCCCGAGTCCGAGGAGCCCGAGTCCGAACCCGAGCCGATGGCGTACCGGGGCGGCGGATACGACTATCCGAGCCCCGCGCCCTGGGCGCTTCCTCCCGCGGCGTACGGCGCGCTTCCGCCCGCCGAGCCCGGCGCTTGGAGCGGGACGCCCCTGCCTCCGCAGCCGGATCTCTCGAGCCCGCCCAAGCCGCCGACCGACTTCGGCGGCGCCGCGCCCAAGCCCGAAGCCAAGAAGCCCGGCATGTCTCTGACCGTGACCGGCGTGGGCGGATCGGGCGCCGACCGGCGCGTCCTCGTGGAGGACACGGAGACTGGGCGCTCCGAGTGGGTCCGGCCGGGCGGCCGGGCGTTCGGGTACGAAGTGGACTACGCCACGGACCGGGGCGCGGTTGTCAGCCGCCAGGGGCGCAGCTACGTCCTGGAGCTGGGCGCGAACAAGCCGGCTGAGAAGCCTGCCGCGGCCGAGGCGCCGAGCGCGCCGGATGAGGCCGCGCCCGCAGCCGACGCCGGGAAGGAGATGTGAGCCCCATGAATCTCTCCCCACGCGACACAGGGGTCATCCTGGGGGCCTTCACCTTCTGCGTGATTGTCGCCGCCGGCGGCTGGATCCTCGTCAAGTCGCGTCCGTCGGAGGAGCCAGCGGCCGCCGTGGACGTCGAGGCGGAGGACGACGCCGCGACGCAGGCTCGTCGCATCCTCGACGAGGAGGCTCTCGTCTACTCCATCTCCGAGTCGGGCATCTTCGATCCTCTCGTCGCCGAGCAGACGGGCGTCGTCGGGGGCTCCGGGTTCACGCCCGTCTCCGTCACCACCACCCGCGTCGTCGATGTGACTCCGCAGGCAAACGGCGGAGGCGGCTCCGGTGGGAGCGCTTCGGGCGGAGGCGGAGGGATGGGTCCGGGCGCGATGGGCGGCGGTTACGGCGAGGTGATGGGAACGCCGAAGGCGATCGATGTGGCAATCACGGGAATCGTGCTCGGGCGTAAGACGACGCGCGCCCTGGTCGAGAGCAACGCGTCGGGCGAGTCGGAGTGGGTCGATGTGCCCGGCGACGCCTATGGCTACACGGTGCGCTATGTGACGCTGAAGGGCGCTGTGCTGGAGAAGGACGGCCGGACGTACGTGCTGCTGCTGGGCGCCAACAAGAAGCCCGGCGCGAGCGATGACTACACCGTTCCGGGCGGCTCCGAGGGCTCAAGCCAAGGCGGCCCAAGCCCTGAGGAGATGGAGAAGATGATGGAGAGCCGCGGGCAGTACGAGAGCCGGCGCTGGCGCGGAGGACCGCCCGGCGGCATGGGCGGGCCGGGCGGCATGAAGATGGGCCCACCCGGCATGGGCGGCCCCGGCGGGGGCCGCGGCCCTCGCTAGCGCGTTTCTGACGGATCCCGGGCGCCGTCCTCGCTTCGAGGCGGACCCGTGCTCGATGAACTGGAGTTGATCAGTGATGACCCGTAGTCGTGTCCTCATGTGGGCCGTGCTCGGATCGCTGGCCGTGGGTGTGTGCGTGGGGCTTCCCGCGCTCGCTCAGCCGGCGGAGCCGGGCCCGGCGGACGCCGCCCCGCCCGGCGACCCGCCTCCCGCGCCCGACAGCGACGGCGCGGACGACGTGCTCCCGCCGGAGACGCCCCCGGAGGCCCCTCCGGGGGGAACCGGGGAGGGGACGGGTCCGGGTCTGCCCGGCGGCGGAACCTCCACTCCGGAGTTCGACCCGAACGCCCCCGACACGAACACGGGCTTCTCGACGGACGCGTTCCCGGAGGACATCCGATCGCAGCTCGAGGCGATCCTGCCCGACCCCGGCGCGCAGCCCTCGAGCGACGGGCTTCTGTCGATGGCGTTCGCGAAGACGGAGATCGAGGACTTCCTCCAGTTCCTCGCGACCGAGTCGGGCTACACGATCCTCCCGCCGGCCGATCTTTCCGGCCAGATCACGATCGTGAGTCGGGTGGACGTCACGCTCGACGACGCGTTCGCGATCCTCGAGGCATGGCTTCGGATCCGCAACTTCACGATGACGCGGGACACAACGCGGAAGATCATCTCGATCCGCCCGCTCAGCAAGGCGAAGTCGATTCCCGGTCCGGTTCACGGCGAAGAGGTGCCTCTCGACCTCGCGGACCCGAACGAGATCGTCACGCACATCGAGCGGCTCCGCTACATTGAGGCGACCAAGGTCGTGGAACTCCTGACTCCGCTCGTCGATAGCGAGTGGGCCTCGGTCACGGCGTCGGAGTCGCTCAACTGCATTCTGGTCACCGATGTGGCGGCGAACGTCGAACGTCTCTTGGGCATCATGCGGTCGCTCGACGTCGAGACCGCGGCGGTCAGCCACAAGGTCATCCCGCTGCAGTATGCGAGCGCCACGGCGCCCGCCGAGCTTCTCGATCAGCTCTTCGGTGAATCGTCGGGACTGCCTGAGGAACTCCTCCAGCGCATGGGCATAGACCCCTCTTCTCTTGCCCAGGGACCGGCCGGATACATTGGTGAGACGCTCCAGGTGAAGATCCTCGCGGACGAGCGCACCAACTCGCTTATCGTGATGGCCTCCGAGGCGCGTCTCGAACTCATCGAGCGGATCGCCAAAGACCTCGACGTGGACACCAGCGCGAAGGTCGAGTACAAGGTCATCCCCCTCAAGCAGGCCGACGCGGGCGAAGTCGCCGAGTCGCTCAACCAGATCTTCGAGCAGCCGCAGGGCGGCCCGGAGTCGAGCGGCGGCGGCAACCGCATGCGGATGATGTGGAACCCCTGGGGACAGACCAGCGAGGAAGACTCGTACTCCGGCCTCAAGGAGAACGTCGTCGTCGCCGACGTGCGAACGAACTCCATCATCGTCACGGCCACCAAGGAGAACATGGCCGTCTTCGAGCAGATGGTCGAGAGCCTCGACACGGCCCAGTCGCTCAACGAGATATGCCGCGTCTTCGAACTGAAGAACGCCACGGCCACCGACCTCGCCGAGGTCCTCACCTCGGCCTTCAGCGGCTCTCAGAGCCGCAGCAACCGCGGAGGCGGCTTCCTGAGCTTCATCTTCGGCGGGAGCAGCGGCGCGTCGGCAAGCGGTCCGCTGGAACTGCTGCGGGAGATCACGGTCACGGCGGAGGAGAAGTCGAACAGCCTCATCATCACGGGGCCGCCTCAGGCGTTCGAACTCGTGAAGCAGATCGTCGATGACCTCGACCAGCCGCAGAAGCAGGTGTACATCCGCGTGATCATCGCCGACGTCACGCTGACAGATGAGCTGCGCTACGGAGTGGAGTGGGATTGGTTCAGCCGCTCCGACCCGTCGTTCTCCGGCGACAGCACGCTAGGGCTCGACTCCTGGGATGAGGGCATCCGTTGGGGCGTCATCTCCGACTCCATCCAGGGCTTCCTCGAGGCGCTCGACGCCCAGACCAACATCAAGGTCATCTCCACCCCGTCCATCCTGACGCTCGACAACGTCGAGGGGACCATCTCCTCCGGCCGCGAGGTCACGATCCGCACCGGCCAGACCGAGACTTCGGGCGGCTCCGTGCGGGACACGACCGACCGCATCGACGCGGCGATCACGCTCACCGTCACCCCGCACATCTCCGCGGACAGCCTGCGGCTCGAGATCGAGCAGACCATCGACGACCTCGGGAACGCGGATTCCTACGGCAACCCCGAGATCATCAAGCGCAGCGCGAACGCCGAGGTGCTCGTGCGCACGGGTGAGACCATCGTCCTCGGCGGCGTGATCCAGGAGAGCATCACCTCCACGAAGCGCGAGATCCCGATCCTGAAGGAGATCCCGATCATCGGCAACCTCTTCGAGTCGACCGAGGAGGAAGTCCGTCGCTCCGAACTCATGGTCTTCATCACGCCCTATGTGCTTGACGACGCCGCGGACGGACCGGGCAGCATGACCCGCACGCAGATGCGGCTCAACGAGTTGCAGCGGATGGACACGGACATCTCGGATCGCTTCCCCGAGATCTACCGCGATGAGGAGGGCAAGATGCTTCCGGCCTTCGACCCGGAGGTCCGCGCCGCCGAGCAGGCCGCGCGCGCCGCCGAGGAGGAGGAGCGCCCGTCGAGGTCGGAGGAGGAGGACGCCTCCCCGCTTCCGATCACGCGAAGAGGACTCCGGTAGTCTCGAGAGTTGAAGCACTACGTGAAAGAGGCGCGTCCCCCACGGGGGGCGCGCCTCTTTCGCTATGCCGGTTCGAAAGGAGCTTCAGTACGCGATCCACTTCCACTTGCTGAAGAGTTGGTGGAGCCAGGAGCTGCCCCAAGGCTCCATCCACGCGTCGAACGAGGAGACCAGCGACACCGCGAGCGCGGCGTAGGCGAGCACCTTGCCCGAGACGTGGCGCGCCCAGACCTGCGCGCCGATCGGGGCGACCATCAACCAGAGGGGCGAGAGCCAGAAGAGCCAACGGAAGCCTTTGCAGCCGCCGCCGTAGTTGTTGGTGTTCACGACGTAGGCGCCCCAGGCGAGGATCGTGCAGGCGATCGTAAGCCACATCAGGTGCGGCATCGCCTTCGTCTTGCGCGCGAGGAAGAGCCCCATGGGGATGAACGCGAAGATGTAGATCGGCGTGAGCGAGAAAACCCCGTGATGCCCAATGGCGCCGTGGAGGAAGTATAGCCACTTCGGCTCCTCGAGCGCGTCGATCCCCGTGGGGGCGTCCCAGTACCCGCCCGCATACTCGTAGAGTTCGGTGTGCCGGAGGAAGTAGTACGGGATGAACCCGCCGGTCGAGAGATACGTGGTAACCATGAACGCCGCGCCGACCAGGAGAGCGGCCGGAAGCGCGCAGGTCCACGTCTTCCGGTCGCCCGTGAGCGCGAGGATGGCGAAGCACCCGACCAGCATGAGCGCCGCCGCCATGCCGTTCGTCGTCGCCCACACCGTGCAGGCGCCGATCATCGCGTAGTAGTACCAACGGTGCTCCCCGTCGTAGAGGATCCGAACCAGGAAGTAGGCGGCGAAGAACACGCTGGTGATGGCCACCGAGTGGTCGTTCAGCGTCACGTTGTAGCCCAGCGTGTAGGTGCCGAACGCCGCGGCGATCAGCCAGAAGCCCTTCACCCACGGGTCGCTCACATGACGGTTCAGGAACTTCCCGTACAGCCAGACGAGCGCCACAAACAGCAGGATGTTCCACTTGAGCAGGATGATCCGCGAGATGGGTCCGATCTTGTCGGGGAGCGTCCACCCTGTGAGCTTCCGGATGATCCAGTAGTCTTTCGCGAGGAGCGTGGGGTAGAGCGCGGGCTTGCTGGAGTAGTAGCGCCCGTCGCGCTTGACCTTGTCGATGGTGAAGAACGGTTCAGGCGCCTCGTCCGTCCCGATCACGTACGTGCCGTGCTCGACGAGCGAGTAGACGGTGTCCCAGCGCGACGCCGGGTTCACGCACGCGGTCGGGTTGTGACGCCAGAGGCCGAACGTCGCGATGACGCCCGCGAGGATCGCGATGGTGGGCACGAGGGCCCCGAAGGTGCGGTCCGGGACAAGCGCCCGGCCTTGGGGTTCATTCATCCGAGTTGTCCTCCGCCTTGGGTGATGGAGTGTGGGCGACGATGGAGTACTGCTCCGAGGCCGCGCCGCCGCGGGCCAAGAAGAGCTGAGCGACGAGTCCGAGCCCGATCAGGTTGAAGCCGGCCGCGAGCAGGACGATTGAGACCCAACCGGCGATCATCCCTGTGTTGGTGAGCCAACCCGTGAGGGCGCAGACCACGGCCAGAAGCTGCCCGAGAACGCCGACGGCCACGAACGCGGAGCCCCATCCCGCCAGTACGTGGGCCGGCCGGAGCGCGGCGCGCGTGAGGAACAACACGGTCAGCAGGTCGATGGCCCCTCGAACGAAGCGGCGGCCGCCGTACTTCGAGACCCCGTGCTTGCGCGCGCGATGCTCCACCTCGACCTCGCCGACGCGGAAGCCTCGCGCGGCCGCCAGCACCGGAACGTAGCGGTGGAACTCGCCGTAGACGTCGACCTCGTCGAGCACCTCGCGCCGGTAGGCCTTGTAGCCGCAGTTGTGGTCATGGAGATGAACGCCGGTGGCTTGGCTGACCATCCGGTTCCAGACGCGGCTCGGAAAAACCTTATGGATCGGATCGTGGCGGGTGCGCTTCCAGCCGCTGACCAAATCGCATCCCGAGCGCAGCGCTTCGAGGAACCGCGGCATCTCGGCGGGGCTGTCCTGCAGGTCGGCGTCGAGCGTGAAGACGATCGGAGCGGACGCCGCGGCGAACCCTGCCGTAAGGGCCGCCGCTTTGCCGAAGTTCCGGCGGAAGCGGACGCCGCGGACGCGCGGGTCCTCGCGCGCGAGTTCGAGGACGCGCTCCCACGTCGCGTCCGTGCTGCCATCATCGACCACGATGATCTCGGCGTCCCAGCCCTCGGCCCCGACCACTCCGGAGATCTCACGATGCAGTTGGGGGAGGCTATCCGCCTCGTTCATCGCGGGGATGACGATGCTGATGCGTTCAGGCGTTTCCGTGGCCATGCTTCCAGAACTCCATAGGAGACAGCCGCCCCGGCGGCCTCCACAACCACCCAGACCATTCGCAACACGACGGCGGTGACAAGGGCGTGCTCCGTGCCGAGCGTAGGCGCGAGCGCCTCAACAATCACGACCTCGCGCACTCCCAGGCCGCTCGGGAGGACGACGACGATGAATCCCGCGGCCAAGCCGAGCCCCGCGGCCGCGAGCAAGAGCGGCCACACGGAGAGCGGTATGGGCGCAGTCGACAGGCCGTAGGCGCAAGCGACCAGGCTGCCGCCGATCAGCGACCATGCCGGAGGCAGCAGGAGCAGCCCGCGGACCGTGCTTTCGGCCGAGGCCGACGGCGCTTCCTGATCGGCATTCCGAAACGGCAGTGTTACGACCTTCGCGATTCTGCGGAACACCGGAGGCGCGACAGCCGCGCAGAGGGCGAGCGCGAGGCCGCCCGACGCGAGGAGCAGCACCCGCCTGGCGCCGAAGTCGGGTCCCACGCCGAGCCCGAACACGGCGGTCGCGGCGACCGACCCGACGGCCATGAGCATCGGCGTCTCGTAGAGCGAGGCGATGGCCGTCACTGAACGCGCCACGTCTCGGGGCTTCAGAAGCCCGCACCGGATGACGATGACCATCGCTTTGCCGGGCACGTACTTGCCCAGTTGGCTCGCCCAGAAAGCGCAGAGAGAGTCCTTGAATGAGACGCGAGCGCCCATCTGACCCAGAACCAGGTGGAAGTAGTAGCCCGATAGGCACATGCCCGCGGCGTACAGCGCGGCCGAGAGCAGGAGCCAGCCAGGGCGCAGCTCGAGCGTGGACCAGGCGACCCCCCCCGCTAGTTTCTCGACATGCCGCCCGAGCCCCCACACCACGAGCAGCAGAACGAGCACGCGGACGAGCCACTTCAGACGCGCGCGAGACGGGGCGTCGCGGCGGACCTCGTCGAGGCCCGCCTGCTTCGCCCAGTGCCGCAACTTGTCTCGGAGCCCCGCGCCGGCAAGCGCGAGACCGTTGGGGTCGGTTGTCGTGGGAAGTCACTCCGTTAGGTTGGGACACTCACTCGGACGCCCAGTCTCGCAACCGGGCCATGCATCGCCGCAGAGAGTCGCTCCGCTTGGCCGCCTCGTCTGGCCGCCAGTGGTGCATGACGAACTCCTCCATCATCGACCTGTACTCCGGGCCCACAGCGGCGCCGCTGCCGTCCCGGGGGAGCGGTTGGGTTGTGGGCACCCAGACTACGTCCGCTTGGTGCCCGTCGCTACGAGCCGTAAGCACCCTCGGGCGGCTAAGCCGCGCTTGGCTGCGCTGGTCCCGTACGCGGAAGGCCTGGCAGCCACTACAGCTGTCTCCGCCAGTGCTCCAGCCCTATCTGGATGCATCTGTTCAGCCACGTGTCGAATCGGGTCCGCACCGCCTCGCGGTCCTCGTTGAACGCGAAGATGAACGGGCTGTCGCAGGCGCAGTGCGGCCCGTCGATCGCGGCCTGGCCGTCTTCATCGTAGTCGCGGTACTCCAAGAATGCGTTGGCTGCCATCACCCCGCTGAAGTCGCGGCCCAGCCCATGGAACGAGACAACCAGCGACGCTGTGCGGTCCTCGCTTATCCGGAGACGGACCCAAGCGGGATGTTCGTGAACTGACGCGAAGTATTCGAGAGCGCGGGCCGTCGCCTGTGCGAGCAACTACTACGACTACCGCGTCTACGAGCGCTTCGCGC
>CAZCER010000120.1:0-10055 GCA_964497385.1 uncultured Armatimonadia bacterium
CGGTGCTGCTTCCCACCGGGGGCAAGGGCAACGAGGACGGAGCGCCCGTCCTCCAGCTCCAGCCCGGCTCCGGACTGCGCGGGCTGACCGTGTGGCACCCCGATCAGAGCCCCGCGGAACCGACGCCGTATCCCTGGGTCGTCCGCGCTTTGGGGCCCGGTTGCTGGCTCATCGACGTGTGCCTCGGGAACGCCTGGCAGGGGGTGGACTTCTGGACCCACCCGAGCGACGGCCACATCGTCCGCTACCTCTCCGGAGGCTTCTTCCGCCGCGGCGTGTTCCTCAGCAAGTGCTCCGGACGGGGATGGCTGGAGGATCTGCAGTTCAACCCGCACTACATGGCGCGCATTCCGGACAGTCTGCCTGGCGATGCCTTCCGCAACTTCGACTTCGGGCGCGTGATCGAGTACCAGCGCGCGAACCTGACGGGCATCGCGCTCGGGATCTGTGAGGATGAGATCCTCTGCGGAACGTTTCTCTATGCCGCGAACGACGGGATCGCGCTTCTGGACGACAGCGGGGGCCCCAATGCGACGATCATCGGGCACGGCACGGACACCGGCAGTTGCGGTGTACGCATCGAAGCTGCCGGCGAGCGGGGGGTGGACTTCGTGAACGCGCAACTCGTCCCGATTGGCAACCCGGACCGCGCGGGGATCGTGACGGAGGAGAGCTTCTCCGGCAGCGTGCGGTTCTTCAACACGCAGTTCTGGGCGGGGTCGTGCACCGCCGAGATACGCGGGACGGGCAACGTCCTCATCCAGCAGGCGAACACCCTCTCTGGCCCCGTCGAGCTGTATGGCGGCAAGTGCGAGGTGACGGGCGTCCACTTCATGCGGGAGATGGAGCCCCAGGTGACCGTCGGCGAGGGCGTCGCGGAGGCCCGGGTGATCGGGAACATCGGGCCCACGCTCCTGCGCCTCGAGAACCGCGCCGGAGAGCGCCTGTACGCGCGCGCCAACGGGCTGGAGCCGCCGCTCCGGCTCGACCCGAACGCGGCGTACTCGCTCGCCACGAGCTGGGAAGCCGGCGAGCCCGTCGGCCCCGAGAGTGCGATCGCCGAGCCCGGTGGGGGCATCCGCTCCGTCAGCAACCCCGGATGCCGCCCAGTGGAGACCGAGGGGCACACCGGTGGGCATGCCCTGCGCGTATCCGGAGTGGCGGACGATCCCGACTACTCGTACGCGTACTTCCGGATCCTCGAAGGCCCCGTATCGGTCGCGCCGGACACCGAACTCAGCTACTGGATGCGCCCGGAGAACGAGCGCGGGCGCTGCATGGGAATCGACATCGTGTTCACCGATGGCTCGACCCTCAGGCAGTCGCCGACCCAGACCCTCGACGGGCAGGGCGTCCACCCCGGCGGGCCGCGCGGCGCGGTGGGGGCGTGGACCGAGGTTCGGATCCCCCTCGGAGCGCAGCACGCCGGCAAGACCATCGCGTGGGTGCTCTTCGCCTACGACAGCCGAACCGGAGGAGGCGAGTTCTCCGCTCTCGTTGATGATCTCGCTGTTCGCTCGGATGCCGCGCTAACGCCGTTCGCGCCCACGATCGATCCCACGCCCGGCCGCTACCCGGACGGGGTCGCCGTGACACTGACGGGCGCGACCGGCGGGCTCCGGTACACGCTCGACGGCACGAACCCCGGGGCCGACTCACCGCGCTACGAGGGGCCCATTCGCCTCACCGAACCGGGCGTGTGGGAGATCCGCTTCGCCCCCGAGACCCCGGACGGGCAGGTCACCGACCGCGTCTGCGGGGCCGTGTACGAGGTGGGGCCGTAGGGGGGCGTCAGAACAGCGAGGTCTGGACCGCGACTCGTGCCTCCAGCGACGCGTCGGGGTGGGCATCGAAGCCCGGGCGTATGAGGAGGGCCTCCTCCATCTCGTTGCGGAGATCCTCCGTCGAGCCCAGGTGGTAGAAATGCTGCGCGGTCCGCTCGACGACGTTGCTCCAGCATGAGGCGATGTGCGGGTTCGCGCGGTGAATGTTGGCCTTCCACATCGACAGCGCGAAGCCTGACTGAGACAACTGCACGCTGCGAGCAAGCTCAGCGGCGTCCTCATCGGTCCACTGGTTGTAGTAGTCGGCGTGACGTCCGACGTACGGAGGGTCGAGATAGAGGAAGTCGTCGCGCCTGGCTCGGCCCAGAGTCTCGCGCCAGTCCGCGACGACGAACTCCCAGTCCTTTCCCGCCATGGCGCGCCGCACCGCGGCAACCTGGTTCGTGATCTTTGTCACATACGCCTGACGGAACCGATCGGGCTTCCTGCAGAACGGCACGTTGAACTGCCCGGACCGGTTGAAGCGCATGAGCCCGTTGAAGCAGGCTCTGTTGAGAAACAAGAAGTCGAGGGGGGCGCCACACGAGTTGAAGCGCTCGCGGACCGCGTAGTAGTGCTCTTCGCCTCGCTGCTGCAACAACGCACCTTCACGGGCGAGGTGTTCGCGGACGTCACGCGGCGCTATCTCGCCGGACTGCACCGCCCTGTAGAACCCGATGATGTGCGGGTTGCTGTCGGCTCCGATGGCCCTCTGCGGAGCAATGTTGAACATCACGACGCCCGACCCGAGGAACGGCTCGATCCAGAGGCCCTCCCCCTGCCAAGACGTGCTCGACGCGATGAACCGGAGTAGCTTGGTCTTGATCCCCTGGCACTTGATGGGGGGGATGACCAGATTCCGGAGTGCCTTTGGAAGGGCGCTCATCTCTGCGGAAGCCCCTTGTACTTCAGGTACTGCTCAAGCGTCGTGTACGGGGGGTGAGGCATCTCGGCCTTGAGTGCCATGTCGCGGGTCATGTAGTACATCCAGTAGTCATCGAACACCTCGACTCCATATGGCGCAAAGGGTCCGCTGCCAGCCATCAGGTCGTTGATGGCGGTGACCGAGCCGATGTTCTTGGTGTTTCCGCTGCCAGGCCGGGCTGCCGCGATGCGGTACTTCTCCTGAGCGAAGAACTCGAAGTCGCGGACCACGGAGACTACGGTCTCGAGGTCGGGTAGTGCGAAGACGCGCCGCTCGTCGGGGGGCTCTGGTGCGCGGGAGTAGATGGCGCCAAGCACCACGTGACATTGGTACGACCCATACGGGAATGTGACCTTGTTGGTGCTCGTGCGGTCACGGAAGTACCCCGTGTACGCGCCGAGAGTCATGGCGTTCACACGCGTACAGTTGTCGCGGTATGCCGTCTTGAGGTCCAGAGCGAATCTCCTGCCGGCCTTGTCTACGAAGCTGACGTCGGGGTAGTGGTTCTGTTCGGCCGCGAGCACCATGCGAAGACCATGGTCGTCGGCGAACCGCGCCAGATGGGGCAAGAGAAGCAGTTCCAGGATCTTCGATATCACTTTGGTGTCCGCCGATATGGTGTAGATGCGCTTCGCTACGTCGATGAAGCCTTTGACAACCCAGTCGCCCTCACCGGTTGCCACCACGGACCGGAACTCCTCGGCCTCGGCGCGCAGCGCTCGGATGAAGCCCTCGGTTGTCACGCACGCCCCCCTCTCTTTGCCACCTTGGTTTGCCGTGGGGTCCGGCGAGTCCTTCGTCGCCGGTGGGGCCGCCGGAGCGCGGTCGCAGGCTTCCCAACTTACAATTCCCTTACTCTTCGGGGAGCGGTAAACTACCCATACGGTAGAGGTTATCCATCGGAAACCCCGAAGTGCGCCTCGCTTACCCACTCTGTTCAGAAAGCCCGCCCGGCCGGCGTGCGGATCGGTTCTTGGGCGGCCCGCATGTACGCCCCGCCGCCCGCGGGGTCCGCACGAGAAAGCCTACTAGGGAGGGCAGAGAGCTTATGGGTCAGATGACCGAAGTAAGGTGGCATGGCCGCGGAGGCCAGGGCGCGAAGACCGCCGCGTACCTGCTCGCCGAGGCCGCCATGGGCGCCGACGCGTACATCCAGGCGTTCCCGGAGTACGGCCCGGAGCGCATGGGAGCCCCCGTGCGCGCGTTCGTGAGGATCAGCGAGAAGCCGATCCGGATGCATTGCCCGGTGCTCAACCCGGGGATCGTCGTGGTGCTCGACCCGACGCTGATCGGCGCCGTGGATGTGACCGAGGGCGTCGGTGAGGACGGCGTCTTCGTCGTCAACTCCACCGAGTCGCCGGCCGAGATGCGCACGCGCCTCGGGTTTCAGAGCGGCAAGGTATGCACCATCCCGGCGCTCAAGATCGCGATGGAGACCATCAAGCGTCCCATTCCGAACACCTGAAGGACATGGTCAAGAGGCAGCTCGGCACGAAGCTCAAGGCCGACGTCATTCAAGGCAACATGGACGCCATCGACCGGGCCGCCAAGGAGGTGCAGGTAGGGTGAGCGAGATCAAGCCTGACGCTGGCTGGAAGGACCTCCCCACCGGAGGCATCATCCCCGAAGGCGGCACGTCCGCGAAGTTCCGCACCGGCGACTGGCGCAGCCAGAAGCCCGTCTGGGACGCCGAGAAGTGCATCAACTGCCTGCAGTGCTGGATCTACTGCCCCGACTCCTCGATCCTCGTCGAGGACGGACAGATGAAGGGCATGGACATGGACCACTGCAAGGGCTGCGGCATCTGCGCGGAGGTCTGCCCCCCCAAGGCCTCGGCCATCACGATGAAATCCGAATAGGAAAGGGTGGGTGACCTAGAAGAATGAGCGAGAGAATCCTCATTGAGGGCAATCAGGCCGTATCGTTGGCCATGAGCCTCATCGATCCGGACGTCGTCGCGGCCTACCCGATCACCCCGGCCACCGAGGTCGTCCAGAAGTTCAGCGAGTACGTCGCCGACGGGGTCGTGAACACCGAGTTCGTCGCCGTCGAATCCGAGCATTCCGCGATGTCGGCGTGCATCGGGGCCGCGACCGCGGGCGCGCGCGTTATGACGGCCACCTCGTCGCAGGGCCTGGCGCTGATGCACGAGATGCTGTACATCGCGTCCTCGCTCCGGCTTTCGATCGTCATGCCGGTCGCGAACCGCGCGCTCTCGGGCAACATCAACATCCACTGCGACCACTCCGACACCATGGGCAGCCGCGACGCCGGCTGGGCGCAGCTCTTCTGCGAGAACACGCAGGAGATCTTCGACAACACCATCCAGGCCATCCGCGTCGCGGAGCACGACTCGGTCCGCCTGCCCGTCATGGTCTGTTTCGACGGCTTCGTCATCAGCCACGCCCAAGAAGTCATCGAGGTGCCGTCGAAGGACGAGGTCCAGAAGTTCATCGGCGAGTTCAAGCCGCTCTACGAGCTTCTCGACATGAAGCCCAAGACCGTCGGCCCGCTGGACCTTCAGGACTTCTACTTCGAGCACAAGCGCAGCATGCTCGAGCAGTACGACAACATCCCGGGCGTCGTTGACGCGGTCGGCAAGGAGTTTGGCGACGCGTTCGGCCGCTCCTACGGCCAGGTCGAGGAGTATCGCATGGACGACGCCGACGTCGCCCTTGTGGCGCTCGGCTCCACCTGCGGCACCATCAAGGACGTCATCGACGACCTGCGCGACAAGGGCAAGAAGGTCGGTCTCCTCAAGATCCGCATGTTCCGGCCCTTCCCCGCCGACCTCGTCCGCAAGAGCCTCGGCAAGGTCAAAGCCGTGGGAGTGTTCGACCGCTCCGTCTGTCCCGGCGCCGAGGGCAACCCGCTCTTCCTCGAGATCCGCTCCGCGCTCTACGGCGCGGGCGAAGGCCGCCCGACGCCCGTTTTGGACCGTCTGTACGGTCTCGGCGGGCGCGAGATCTCCATGGCGGAGATCGCCGCGTACGCGGACGAGGTGCTTGCCGCGGCCGAGGGCAAGGACGTTCCGCTCATCGACTACATCGGCGTGCGCGAATAGGAGGGTATGATCCGCATGGCATCTCTGAAGGAGCTATCCGCAAGACCCGAGAGGCTGACCGGCGGTCACCGGCTGTGCGCCGGATGCGGCGCCCCCATCGCTGTCCGCCAGATTCTCATGGCCACGGAGCGTCCGTTGGTGGTCTCCTCGGCCACGGGCTGTCTCGAGGTCGCAACCACGATCTTCCCCTACACCTCGTGGGATGTGCCGTTCGTACACTCGGCATTCGAGAACTCCGCGGCCACCATCGCCGGCGTCGAGGCCGCGTACAAGGCTCGCCTTCGCAGCGGCAAGAGCCAGGAGGGCGTGAAGTTCGTCGCCTTCGGCGGCGACGGAGGCACCTACGACATCGGCCTCCAGTCGCTCTCCGGCGCGCTTGAGCGCGGGCATGACATGGTGTACGTGTGCTACAACAACGGCGCGTACATGAACACCGGCATCCAGCGCTCGTCCGCGACGCCGTTCGGCGCCGCGACGACCACAACGCCGGCCGGCAAGAAGGTCCCCGGCAAGCAGCAGGGCCGGAAGAACCTGACCGAGATCTGCGCGGCGCACGGCGTCGGCTATGTGGCCCAGTCGATCGCCGGCCGCTGGAACGACCTGACGAAGAAGGCCGAGAAGGCCATCGAACTCGACGGACCGGCGTTCCTGAACGTCCTGGCGCCTTGTCCGCGCGGCTGGCGCTACGACGCCGAGAAGCTGCTCGACATCTCCAAGCTGGCCATGGACACCTGCTATTGGCCGCTCTACGAGGTCGAGGACGGCGTCCATAGGCTGACGTACAGGCCCAAGGAGAAGCTCCCGATCAAGGAGTTTCTGGCCGCGCAGGGGCGCTTCCGGCACATGCTGACCGCAGGCAACGAACACCTTGTCGAGCAGGCCCAGGCCTACGTCGACAAAGAGTGGAGCCGCCTCCTCAAGCTGTGCGGCGAGGACGCGGAGTAGCACGCCGCCAAAGCAGCGCGTTACCACGTGAACCCCGGCGCGAGTTCTGGCTTTGTGTCACCAGGACTCGCGCCGGTTCGCTTCGCGCCGGCGTCGCGCAAGAACGCCGTGAGACGGCGTGAACGCAAGGACGGAGAACGCGGTGTCGATCGATCGCGACGAACTCGCCGGCAGGCTTGGAGATCTGCCGACGCTGCCTTTCATCGCAGCGAAGCTGCTGGACACCCTCGAGGATTCCACCAGCTCGGCGCTCGACATCGCCCGCATCATCACCGCCGACCAGGCCACCTCGAGCCGGCTGCTCCGCCTCGCGAACTCCGCGGTCTTCGGCGTCGGACGCCCCATCTCGACGCTCCGGGACGCCGTCGTGCTGATCGGTTACCAGGGCGTGCGCCGCATCGCCTTGGGCATCGCGGTGCTCGACAACTTCCGCCCCGCTCCGGCCGGCAGCCGCTTCGACTTCAACCGCCTCTGGCTGCACGCGATCGGGGTGGGCTGCGTCGCGCGGAGGTTCGCCCCCAAGCTCGGAGTCGACCAAGAGGAGGGCTTCCTCTGCGGCCTGCTGCACGACATGGGCAAGGTCGTCCTCGCGTACACCAAGCCGGAGGACTACGGCAAGGCGCTCGAACGCTGCGAGACGGACGAAACGCCGCTCTCACAGGCTGAGCGCGAGGTCTTCGGCTTCGACCACAGCGAGGTGGCGGAGACCGTCATGAGCGAGTGGCGCTTCCCGCCGCAGGTCCTCGCAGCCGCAAGCCAGCACCACTCGCCCTCTCCCGACCACGAGTACGTGGCGCACGTCGCCCTCGTGCACGCGGGCAACTGCCTCGCTCGGCAAGGCAACATCGGCTACTCCGGGGATCCATCGGCTCCGGTGCTGGAGGACTGGGTGGGCGACATGGTGGGGCTGACCGCGGAAGGCCGAGACGAACTCCTCGCGGAGATTCTCGCTGAGGCCCGGGAGCGCTGGCGGCTCCTCATGCCGGAGGCTTAGCCCGCCTCGTCGGCCCCGGTCGCGAGCCTCGGCGCGCGCACCAGTCGGTCGGCCACCTCGCGGAACCGCGCCGCTCGTTCCTCGTCTCCCTGCTCCTCATAGAGCCGCGCAAGGCTCTGCAGCAGCGCCGCGCGGGGCAGCACCCTCACCAGCGGCGGCGCGTCGTCGGGCGCAGACTCACTCAGGCCCGCGAGCCCTCCGAGCGCAAGCCCGGCGCTCGGCAGATCGCTCCGCAACTCGGCCACGGACTCCGACAACGCGGCCAGGGCCTGATCGTGCATCTCCATCGCTCTGGCCAGGTCGCCGCGGCGCGCATGCGCGAGGCCGCTCTCCTGGAGAGCCTGGACATGGGCCTCGACGTCGCCGATCTGCGCGAACAGCTCCGCTCCCTGCTCCAGGTGCCGGGCCGCCTCGTCGTGCCGTCCCGCGATGGTGAAGGCGCGGCCGATGCTCGTCAGAGCCTGGGCCTCGCTCACGCGGTCGCCCTCGTCCTGCGCCCGAGCCAAGCGCTCCCGCTCCTGTCGGATCGCGCTTTCCAGTCGCTGGGGCGCGCCCGGCGCGCCGTGGGGAGCGACGCGGGCCAGTTCGTAGTAACGCAGCGCGTCCTCGTAGTTCCCGAGAACCGTGCATGTCTCTCCCAGGCGCAGCAGGCAGGACTCCACACGTTGAGCGTCGGCCGTTTTCTTGGCGTAGTGGAGAGCCCTTCGATAGGCTGACGCGGCGCCCGCCGCATCCCCGCGTCCGAGCGCCAGGTCCCCGAGAGCCTCGTGCGCGGTCGACCGCACAGCCGGGTCGGCCGCGCTTTGCGTCGCCGTGCCAAAGTGTCGGGCCGCGGCCTCCGTGTCTCCTACGAGCACCTCCAGGCGTGCGAGATCCCCAACCATCGGCCAGTACTCGCGGTGTCCGGCGACGTGCGCGCGCGAGTCGCCGTCGACGAGACCACGCTGGGCTTGCACCCGCACGCGAAGCCGCGCGACGAGGTCTCGAGCCGGTTGGGAGGAGGCGGGGATGGGCTGCAGCCTAGCGCCGGGCGGCGCGGGAACGGTCAGGTCCGCGTCAAAGTGCGCGCGCGCCAGCCGAAACAGCTCTTCGGCGACTCCGCGGAGGGCTCGGGCGGAGCCCCGCGGCACGAACGCGAGCACCCGAGCCGTCGGGGCCTCTGACAGGGCTTGGGCTAGGGCCACGCCCTTCATGGCCGAAGAACTCTCGAGGAAGGCCTGGGCGCTGGTCTCCAGGAGGGCTTCGAGGCCGGTGAGGGCGAGAGGGGCGCGTTCGTCGAGGCACTCGAGCCAGCGCGACGGCGACCTGGGAAGGGTCCGCCGGACCGGACGGTCCTCGCGCTCGGCGATCCTGGCCACCGCGTCCACCCAGGCGCCGAACTCCTGCTCCGACCGGGACTCCACGAGCCCGAGCCACCCGGACGCGCGCGTCGCCGCGAGCGTCAAGGCGATCTCGCGCGCGCACGCCTCTCTCACGATGCGCGAGGACACGCCCGGTCCATCCTCCATTCCCGGCGGGCCCGCGCCGTTGGCGCCGGCCCTCTCCATCCGCGGTGCGCCCTACCGCGGCCTCAGATCGAGGTTCCTTGGTCGGCGGCGCATCCCTGCGCCTCGGGCGGCCCGCGTGAAACAAAGGACCGCCGGAGCGTATAATCGGGTGTGATCGGAAGCCCCGTCTCGGCTGAGGAGTGAGCGCGATGCACATGGTGAACAGACCGCACCGATGGCTGGCTGGGACCGCTCTGGCCATGGCCGGTCTTCTGGTCGCCGCGGGCTGCAGTCGCGGCGGCAAGGATGAGGTGCCTGAGGACATCGTCGAGTCGAAGATCGATGTGAGCTTCCTCGACGATCGCGGCGTCGCCGTCGATGCGTTTGAGGCGGGCGACGCGGTCTTCGCTTCGATCCGCGGTCTCAGCCCGCGCACCGCCTACACGGTGCGACTCCTCGGGCCGGGCGCCCCGGTGAAGACGGAGGCCGCGGACGCCGAGTCGGCCGAGGAGGCCGCTAAGCCCGAGGTCGAGGGCGCGCCGCCGGCGGATGCGTCGGCGCCCGGAGCGCCGGCCGGACCGTCCGCTCCGCCCTCCGCGACCGACGCGCCCACCCCGATGGCGCAGCCGAGCGCCGGGGCCGACCCCGCCGATGCGGCAGGCTCGGCGCCAGCGCCTCCCGCCGCGAACTCCGAAGAAGAGGCGGGCTCCGCGCCCGAGGGCTCCGCGGACGCGGGAACCGCCGACGGGACCGACGACCCGACCGGCGAGCCCGAGGCGGCGGCCGCCGGCAACGCGGACGAAGAGCGGACCGCCCC
>CAZCER010000121.1:0-7741 GCA_964497385.1 uncultured Armatimonadia bacterium
GCGGCGGGGCAGAAGGTCCGTCATGAGAAGTTCGGGCGGGGCTTGGTCGTCAGCGCGGGGAAGGACGACATCGTCACCGTCGCGTTCGAGAAGGCCGGAGTCAAGAAGCTGTCGCTCCAGTTCGCGAAGCTGGAGAAGCTGTAGCCGTGGCGGGCGCCCGGATCGCTCGCGACCCGGGCGTCTACGTGCTGCTGCTCGAACTCCATGAGCCGCTCTGCGCACGCGTCGGGAGGCTCGGGGAGGTGCGGCTCGGGCCCGGCGCCGTCGCGTACACGGGATCGGCGATGGGGGGCCTTGCGGCAAGGGTGGGGCGCCACGCGCGGCGAAGCAAGCCCCGCCGATGGCACATCGACTATGTAACGGCCGTCGCGCGTCCGTCGGCCGCTCTCCTGGTGCACACCGCGGAGCGGATCGAGTGCCGGTTGGGGACGTGGCTCAAGCGGGCGGGCTGGCGACCCGGGCCGATCGGCTTCGGCTGCAGCGACTGCCGGTGCGCGACGCACCTCTATGTTCGGCCTGAGGGGATGGACCTGGATGCCCTCCTCGACGCGACGCCCGTCCGCTGGCGCGGACGAGCCGAGATCGTGCGTTTCCAGCCGGCCAGGGCTTCTGGACCTCGGTCGGTGGAGCGCGCCGACGCTTGCGACGCTTCTTCTGGTGAACGTCTTCGCCGAACGGAGCACGCCCTGGGCGGCGGCGACGGCTAGTGCGCTGATCGCCGCGCCGGTCCTGGCGGCGGCGACGGCCCGGGTTCTAGCGGGTGGGCTGGCGGGAGGCGTCTCACGCCGCGAGGTGGTGGCTTGGGCGCTCTTTGGCTGGATGGTTCTTGCGACGGCGTGGGGTCTTGCGCGGGTGTCCTCGGATGAGCCCGCGCGTCGGATCGCGCTTCTCTTTCTCGCTTACTGGATCGGTCACGACGCGCTGGCGCGCAGGCCGGGAGAGGCGCGGCGGTTCCTGGACATGATCGCCCTTCTCGGCGCCGCGGTCGCGACGGTGGGGTTGGTGTGGAACCGGATCGAGCCCGAGCCGGACGGGCGCTGGGCCGCGCCGCTCGAGAGCCCCGCGCTCCTCGGGTGCTTCCTCTGTCTCTCCATCCCCCTTACGGCGGGCGCGTGGATCGCACGGCGCGACGACGGACGACCGTCGCGCGCCGCCTCGCAGCTTCTGTCGGCCTCACTCGCCCTGCAACTCGCGGCGCTGATCGGGAGCGGCTCCCGCCTTGCGCAGGGCGCGGTCCTGGTGGTGGGCGCGGGCTGGGCCCTCAGCGCGCTGGCCCAACGGATGCGGTGGTCCGCTCGGACGCGCGCGGCCGCCGCGGTCGGGCTTTGTCTCCTCTGCGCGGCCGCCGTGTGGTCCGCGGTGCGCCCGGCGCCGGGGCATGAGAGCAGCTTCACGCACCGGCTCTACATCTGGCGGACCAGCGCGCGCATCGTGGCCGCGAGCCCGCTCACCGGAGCGGGGGTGGGCTGCTACCGGACGGCCTACGCGGCGCACCGGCCGTGGGTGGGGACCGACCGGAGCGACGTGCTCGCGTTGGTGCGGGACGCGCACTCGGACCTGCTGCAGGCGGCGGCTGAGACAGGCCTGCCCGGAGGGGCGCTGTTCGCGACGGTGCTGGCGATCGGCCTGGCCGCGCCGCTGAGATCGCCTCGCGGCGTTGACGCCGCGGTCCGGGCAGGACTTGCGGCCTGGACCCTGAACGGCTTGGCCAACGGCTCGGTGGACGTGTCGGCGGTCGGGATGCTCGCTTTCGGGGCGCTTGGGATGCGGTGCGCCGGACCAACTGACGAAGGGGAGGGAGCGCCCGCCGCACGCGTTGCGGAGCGCCGGAGGAGGCGGTGGCCCGCGTTCGCGGGCGCGCTCGCGGCTCTCCTTTGGCTGGGGACGCAGGGGTCGGCTCGTCTCGCCGATCTGCTTGTCGCCCATGCCGAGAGCGGCGTGGAGGCGGAGCCGCGGCCGTATCTGGAGCTGGCGCTGGCCCTGCACCCCGACCCGCACACGGGCGGCCTGCTCGCGGCGACGGTTGGGCCGGCGGAGGAGCGGGCGGCCCTGCTGACCCGGGTCGCCGCGCTATACCCGTGGGACGCCGAACTGCGCTCGCGGTTGGCCATGGCGTTGGCGCGGAGCGCGCCGGAGGAAGCGCTCGCGCAGGACAAGGCCGCTGTGCGGCTTGACGCCTACAACCCATACTACCGGAGGCGGTATGCGGCGCGGTTGGGGGAGATGGGGCGCGTGGACGAGGCCAGGGAGCAGCTTGGGGTCGCGCGAGAGCTGTTCCAGCGCACTCTGGAGATCGCGCGGGCTCGCACGGGGGAGAACTCCCCGGAGTGCGAGGCCCTGCGGCTTGAGATCGCGGCCGCGGAGGAAGCGCTCGGGGGCGGAACGCGTTAGAGCGACGGTTTCGGGGCGCCTTGCCGCCCCTTCTCCGTTATGGTAGTGTCGCGCGAGACTACCATGCACACCAATGCTTCCGCGGAACCGAAGCGCCGTCGGCGGTGGACTCGCGACGCGATCGTCGCCGAGATACGGCGTCTCCATGCGGAGGGCGAGTGTCTTTCGACACGGGCTCTCGGCGGTCTTGGGCTGAGCGGCATGGTCACGACGACCTACCGCCCCGGGTACTTCGGGGGCTGGCGCGGAGCTTTGCGGGCGGCGGGGATCGAACCGGACGAGGCGACGCGCCGGGAGCGCAAATGGACGCGCGAGCGCGTGGTCGCGCGCATCCGCGAACTGCATGACGCGGGTGAGGATCTGTCGCACGGCGCGGCCAAGCGGAACCATCAGTACCTGGTGGTGGCGGCGAGCGGAGAGCGGCTTTTCGGTTCGTGGGCGGCGGCGGTGGAGGCGGCGGGGATCAGTTACGACGCGGTGAGCCGGCATGCGACGTGGGACAGGCGCAAAATCGTACGGCGCATTCGCGAGTTGCACCGTCGGGGCGAGCCGCTGAGCCACGCGGAAGCGCGGGCGCGGCACGGCGCCCTGGTGGCGGCGGCCAGTTCGCCGCGCCACTTCGGGAGTTGGCGGCGGGCCGTGGTCGCCGCCGGACTCAGCTATGACGAGATCCGCAAGACCGGCGCCTGGACGACGGAGCGGATCGTGGCGACGCTCCGCCGTCTGCGCGACGCGGGGTCTCCGCTCACCGCGGTCCATCTGCGGCGGTCGGGGCATCGCGCGATGGTCGAGGCGGCGCTTCGAGACCCCGCGCTGGGCAGTTGGGAGGCGGCTCTTCGCGCCGCCGGCGTGGACTGTGATACAATGCCCGGGCCCGGGAGGGCTCGCCCGACGCGGGGAGCCTGACGCCCGGATGGGTCGGTTGGGCATCCGCGCGCGCCGACCGTTTCGCGACGCCTGTGTCGCAAGGGCCGGCGCGTTTCGGACGCTCAGACAGGAGGGTCACAACGTGGACTGCGTTGAGGTCACCGTTCTGAGCATCATACCCAGCCCGCACGGCAACTCGCTGATCCTCTCGGACGAGGAGAACGGCCGGGTGCTGCCGGTTGTGATCAGCGTGCCGGAGGCGCTCGCGATCTACTTCCATCTCACGGACCAGAGGTTTGATCGTCCGATGTCGCACGATCTCTTGGCGAACCTCGTGGAGAGCCTTGGGGCCCGTGTGACGTCGGTGACCGTCACCGATCTGATCGACGGCACGTTCCACGCGGCCGTCAACCTAATCCAGGAAGGGCAGGAGAAGAGCATCGACGCTCGTTCGAGCGATGCGATCGCGCTCGGGGTGCGCGCCGGCGCGCCGCTCTACGTCGCCCGTCACGTCATGGAGGAAGCGGGGCAGTCGATGACGACCCCGCGCGACGCGGATGGCGAGGACGACCTAGAGTGGGAGCCGCTGGACCCGTTCGCAGACGACGATGACGACGAAGACGTCGGCCGCTTCCGCGACATCATGCGGGACGCGGGGCTTGACGAGTCGTAGCGCCGTCGCCGCGCGCGGGCGCATCGCGCTGTTCGGGCGTCACTCCGTGACCGGGTGACTAATGGACCAGCTTAAGTTCTCGCTGCGCAAGTGGCTGATCGTCTTGGCGGTGGCTGGGTTCGCGATCTACTACCTCGCGCGTGTAGCCACCGAACTGATGTGGTTCTCGCAGATCGGCTATCTGCCGGTCTACCTGAAGCTCGTGGCGACGCAGGGCGGAATCACGGTCGTCGTGGCGGCGGTCTCGTTCGTCGCGGCGTTCCTCAGTCTGCGCCGGGCGCGAGCGAGCAGCAAGGAAGCCCCCGCGGAGCACTACATCGGTCAGAGCGCCGAGGACTTCGTCGACAAGGCGATGGTCGAGGAGCACGTCGACAAGGGCATCCTGATCGTGTCGCTCTTGATCGCCGCGGTGTTCGCGCTGTCGTCCTTCGACAAGGCGATGCTGCTTCTGCAGTGCGGGGCGAGCGAGGCGTTCGGGGTCGCCGATCCGGTCTACGGCAAGGACCTCAGCTTCTACGTCTTCCAACTGCCGATCTACGCCTGGGCGATTCGCTGGCTCGGGTCGCTCGCCCTGATCGTGACCGTGCTTCTGGGCGTGCTCTACTTCTATGAGTCCAAGGTCTTCCTCTCGGCGCGCACGCTGCGGATCGTCCCGAGCGCGCGCAATCACATCGCGGCCATGGTCGGAGTGGTGCTCGTGCTGAAGGCGGCCGGGTACTACCTCGAACGGTACTCGCTGCTCCTGCACGACAACTCGTCGTTCCTGGGCGCGGGCTACACGGACCTCCACGCGCGGCTGCCGGTGCTCTGGATCTGCGCGGCGGTGTGCGTGCTGGGCGCGGTCGCGACGGTGGCGCTTGCGCGCCGTGACTTCGATGTGAAGCGCATCGGCTACATGTTGCTCGGGATCATCGCGTTCTCGATCCTCGGGCGCGCCGTGTATCCGGCCGTGTTCCAATACGTCGTCGTCGCGCCGGACGAACTCAGCAAAGAGACCCCGTACATCGAGCGCAGCATCCAGTCGACGCGCCAGGCTTTCATGCTCGATCAGCTTGACGCGCGGGAGTACGCCCTCACCGACGATCTGACCTACGACGGTCTGGACAAGCACGCCGACACGCTTGAGTCCGTACGGCTCTGGGACCACCGTCCTCTCCTGACGACCTATGCGCAGAAGGATCAGCTTCGCCCCTACTACGCGTTCACCGATGTGGACGTCGATCGGTACCGTTTGGACGGCAAGCTTACGCAGGTCATGGTCGCTCCGCGCGAACTCTATGTGCACGGCCTTCCCGCCGCGGCCCAGACGTGGGTGAACCAGAACCTGACCTACACGCACGGCTACGGGATCGTCATGAGCCCGGTGAGCCGAAAGACCTCCTCGGGCGGACCGATCTACCTCTGGCGCGGCGTGCCCCCGGAGCCGAACGAGGCGCTCGTGGGCGACAGCATGAAGCTGACCCGGCCAGGCATCTACTTCGGGGAGTTCGGCTGGCCGGAGCAGTCGCCGACCCAAACGCGCTCTCGCCTGCCGGGCAGCTCCACCGCTCCGGCCGGCGGAGCGGCGCCTCCCGGCGTTGGGATGGTGCAACAGGGGCCGAGCGGGGGGGCGGCGCCCCCCGGCGTCGGCATGATGCAGCAGGGCCGGAGCGGCGCGGCGGCGCCCCAGCAGGCCGCGATGCCTAAGCTCGGTTGGTCGGAGTTCGTCCTCGTGAACACGAGCGGCGAGGGCAAGGCCGACGAGTTCGACTACCCCCAGGCCCAGGGCGACCAGGGGACGCGCACCTCCTACACCGGGCGGGACGGCGTGAAGATCGGGTCATGGCTCCGGAAAGCGGGATTCGCGATCCGGTTCCGAGACCCCAAGATCCTCTTTCGTCAGATCTCCAAGGAGAGCCGCATCCTCGTCAACCGCCACATCATCGTGCGGCTCCAGCGCATCATGCCGTTCCTGGCGTACGATTCCGACCCCTACATCATGGTGGACGCCGATGGGACGCTGAAGTGGATCATCGACGCCTACACCCATACCACGCGCTACCCTTACTCGTCGCCGCGTCCGCTCGACGTGTACGGCTGGAACCAGTCGACGCCCGCGAACTATGCGCGCAACTCGGTGAAGGTCGTTCTGGACGCCTATGACGGAGACCCGCGGTTCTACATCGTCGATGAGACCGACCCCATGGCGCGGGCCTATCGCACGATCTTCCCGACCCTGTTCCACCCGGCCTCCGAGATGCCTGAGTCGCAGCGCGAGCACCTCCGCTACCCGCGGTCGCTCTTCCTGTGGCAGGCGCGCTCGCTCGAGGTGTACCACATGACGGACCCGTCGGAGTTCTACCAGAAGTCCGATCAATGGGAGCAGCCCCAGGAGGTCTTTGGAACCAAGGCGATCGACTCCGCGGGCGCGACGGGCTGGGAGCGCGTGTCGATGGAGCCGTACTTCCTGCTCCTGCCGCCGCCGGACTCCGAGGAACTCGACTTCATGATGGTCATGCCCATGGTCTTCTCGTCCCGCCCGAACATGGCGGCCTGGCTCGGCGCGTGGTGGGATCAGAAGGAAGGGCGCGGACGCTTCACCGCAGACGTCTTCCCGAAGGGCCAGTCGGTGTTCGGGCCGATGCAGGTCGAGAATCGCATCGACCAGGACCCGGTGATCTCGCAGGAGTTCACGCTCTGGAGCCAGGGCGGATCGCAGGTCATCCGCGGGAACCTCCTGGCCGTTCCGCTCAATGGAACCATCCTGTGGATCGAGCCCATCTACATCCAAGGAACCGACGAGCCGCTCCCGGGCCTGAAGAAGATCGTTGTTGTGGTCGGGTCGGGAGAGGGCGACGAAGACAAGAGCCGCGTCGTCATGGCCGACACGTTCCAGGAGGCCCTCCGCCTGGCCCTCGCGCCGGCTGCGGGAGAGGCGAAGCCGGCGCAGGAAGATAAGCCGGCCGAGACGGGCGAAGCGCCCGCTGTCGACGGAGGAGAGTCGGAGCCGGAGACGGCGGCCGAGCCGTCGCCGACTCCATCGGAGCCGCTGGCCGAAGAGGACCTGGACGAGGTGATCAACCGGCTCGCGGACTATCTGGAGCGGGTCGAGGAGCGCACGCGCGAGGAAGCGCTGCGGCGCGAGTCGGATGCGGAAGAGGCGCGGGAACTGCGCGGACTCCTGCGCCAGCTCGCAACCCAGTAGGCGTTGGTTCGTCGTGATTGCGGGCGGTCGCGGTCGGACCGCCCGGAGCCGCCGGAGGTGCTCGAGAGCATGGACTACAACGACGGAACCGTGAAGGTCAACAAGGGCCGGCAGGCGATGTGGTTGATCGGGATCGTCGTGGCCGTTGCGGTCGTCTTCGGGCTGGTGTTGGGCCCGATGCTCCGCGAGACGGTGACGAAGCCGCCCAAGGTGGGCCATGAGCACACGCATGACCACGGAGGCGGAGACGCCGGGCACGCCCAGGGCGAGGCGCCGGCGATGCCGGAGGCGCCGCCCGGGGCGACGCTCAAGACGCTGACAGTCGACGCCCCGACCGAGGGCGGCGGGGGCGACCACGGCCACTCGCACGAGGAAGGCGTCGATCCCGAGGTCCCGACGGCCGCGGACGCGGGCGCTCCGCCCGCGGGCGAGGCGGGCCATGCGGGGCAGGATCACTAGGCGCGGCGTGCGGGGCCGGGGCCCGGGAACCGCCCTGCGTGAGATGAGGCTGAGTGCATGGATCCGCAGACGTCGGCGCGGGAGTTCCGGAACGACGTCCTTCTGCTGAAGTCCGAGATCGGCAAGGTCATCGTGGGCATGGATGAGGTGGTTACAGACACCCTCAT
>CAZCER010000121.1:7751-10045 GCA_964497385.1 uncultured Armatimonadia bacterium
CAGGAGGCCGTCGTCGACGGTGTGCTCACCTGCCTTGTGGCCGACGGTCACGTGCTTCTGGAGGGCGTGCCGGGACTTGGGAAGACACTCCTGGTGCGTACGCTCTCGCGGGTGCTCGATCTCCGTTTCTCGCGCATTCAGTTCACTCCGGACCTCATGCCCGCGGACATCATCGGCACGAACCTGGTGGTCGAGGACGAGGCGGGGGCCAAGTTCTTCGAGTTCCAGGCCGGGCCCATCTTCGCGAACGTGATCCTCGCCGATGAGATCAACCGGGCGACCCCGAAGACGCAGTCGGCGATGCTTGAGGCCATGCAGGAGCACTCCGTGACGGTCGGCGGGGTGACCCACCCGATGTGGGAGCCCTATGTCGTGCTCGCGACGCAGAACCCCCTCGAGATGGAGGGCACGTATCCGCTGCCCGAAGCGCAGCTCGACCGGTTCATGTACAAGCTCCTTGCGCCGTTCCCGTCTCGCGAGGATCTCGTCGAGATCATGAGCCGCACGACAGGAACGGGCGTCGCTTCGCTGAGCCAGGTCACCAACGAGCAGCGCCTGCTCCGGATGCGCGATCTGGTCCGGTCCGTTCCCGCGGCGCAGCACGTCACCGACTACGCCGTGCGCCTGGTGCTCGCCACTCACCCCGATCAGCCGTCGGCTCCGGAGATGGTGAAGCGTTACGTGAGTTGGGGGAGTTCGCCCCGCGGCGCGCAGGCCCTGATGCTGGGCGGCAAGGTCATGGCGCTTCTGAACGACCGGTTCAACGTGGCCTATGAGGACATCGCGAGCGTCGCGAAGCCCTCGCTCCGGCACCGGATGATCCTCAACTTCGAGGGCGAGGCCGCGGAAGTCAAAACGGACGACCTGATCGACCAAGTCCTCGCCTCCGTGCCGACGACCGCGCCCGACTCCATGAAGATGGACCTGCCGGAGACCGCGCCGGTCGGCTAGGCCCGCCGGGCCCGGAGGGAGCGTCCGCCGAGTGGCCGACCGGACAGACATCTTCGACCGCGAGTTCCTCGGCAACCTCGAGCGCCTCGCGATCGTCACGAAGCGGCCCTTCCGCGGCGTGCTGAAGGGCGAGAAGCGCTCGCCGAAGCGCGGGAGTTCCATCGAGTTCGCGGACTTCCGTGAGTACGTTCCGGGCGACGACTTTCGCTACATCGATTGGACCCTCTACGGAAGGCTCGACCGGCTGTACCTGAAGCTCTACGAGGAGGAGGAGGACCTCCACTTCTACGTCCTCCTCGACGTGAGCCGCTCGATGGACTTCGGCTCCCCCGGGAAGTTCCAGACGGCCCAGAAGCTCGCCGCGGCCCTCGCTTACATCGCCCTGACCGGCCTGAACCGCGTGCAGCTCGCGGTGTTCTCGGACCGCCTCGGCGCGCGGTACGGCCCGAAGCGGGGCAAGGGCAGCATCTTCCCGATGTTCGACTTCCTCGCGAACCAGGAACCCATCGGCCCGCGGTCCGACGTGGGACGGGCGCTCCGCGAGTTCGCGCTCGCGAACCGCCGGCCCGGCGTCGTGTGCGTGATCTCGGACTTCCTCTTTCCCGAAGGCTACGAGCCGGGGCTTTCGGCGCTGGTGGGCCGGGGCTTCGAGGTGGGGTGCATCCAGATCCTCGACCGCGCCGAGATCAACCCCGGCATGGAAGGCGATCTGCTGCTGCGGGATTCCGAGACCGGCGAAGAGCGCGAGGTCACCATCAGCCCCGCGTCGCTCCGGCGCTACAAGCAGGACATGGAAGCCTACTGTGAGGGCCTCCGCGAGTGGTGCCTCGCGCGCCGCGTGAACTTCTTGACCGCCGTCACGGAGGTCGACTTCGGCGACCTCGTGCTTCGCTATCTGAGGCAGCGCGGGTTCCTCGAGTAGCGCAACCCGCGCGCCTCGCGCAGTGTCGAATGCTCGTTTGGACGTACGAACCGTCGCTACACCAAGGAGACTCCCGCCCATGCGGATGCGCGCGTTCCTAGGCTTTCTGGTCATTCTGCTCCTCTCGCTCGTGGTCGCCCCGGCTCTGGCGGTGGACGGCCCGGTCGAGTGGCAGGGCGACTATGCGGTGAGCATCGTGTGGGTGGACGGCAAAGTCATCCCGTGCGGGACGGAGACGCGCGGGTACTTCCCCGCCGAGCGCGACGGCGAACTGGTGCAGGGCTTTGAGCATCTGTCGCGGCTGAACATCACCGTCATGGGAACCGCGATCAGGATCACGGAGATGACGCTCTCCTACGCCTCGCTCGAACACGACCCCCTGTCGCTCGAGGTCCGCATGGCCGGCGGCCACGGCGATCAG
>CAZCER010000122.1:0-6273 GCA_964497385.1 uncultured Armatimonadia bacterium
GGGGCCCGAGGCCGTCGACGTCGATGACGACCTCGCGCTCGTACTCCGCGTCCGGATCCGCGAACACCGGCTCGGACCCGGCCCCCGCGCCGCGGCAGTGGGCGATGGTCTCGGGGTTCGGAGCGACGAACCCGATGATACCACCCATCTCGGTGACCATGGAGCAGAGCGTCATGCGCCCGGCGAGATCGAGCGACTCGATGGCCTCGCCGCCGAACTCCGCGGCGCATCCGAGCAGGCCGCGCGAGCCAAGCGCGCGGAGACACGCAAGCGTGAGGTCCTTCGCCGTCGCGGTGGGAGAGGGCTTGCCGCGGAGTATCACGCGGACCGTCGGCGGGACCTGGAGCCACACGGTTCCGCGCGCGAAGGCGTGCGCGATGTCCATGTCGCCCATGCCCTGCCCGAAGGCGCCGATGGCCCCGAGGATGTTTGCGTGCGAATCGGTGCTCACAAACGTTTGACCCGGGCCGACCAGGCCGAGATCCACCGCGAGGTGGGTGCCGATCCCCGCGTCGATGTCGAAGACGCGGATGCCGTGCGCGCGCGCGAACTCGCGACAGAGGTGCTGGTTCGCGGCGTACCCCTGGTCCGAGCCGCCCGGGTTGCAGTCGAAGGTGAAGAACGTGCGGTCGGGGTCGGCGACGCCGAGGCCGTTCTCGCGCAGGTTCTTCACGACGTTCGCGCCGCCGAAGTCGCGTGCGACCCGCGCGTCGAGGCGGATGTCCGCGATCTCCCCTGGCCGCACCGTCCGGCCCGCGTGCGCGCTGAGGATCTTCTCGACAAGCGTCTGAGCCATGGTTGTCTCCCGTGTAGTCACAGCCGCCCTTGGCTGTGACGTTTCTCCATCCAAAGGGCGACCTGCCGGTCGCCCCTACTCAATGAGCGTTCCGGCTTCTTTCATCACCAGCGGGTCGAAGGTCGCGAAGTCCGCCTGGTGGACCAGGACCGTCTCGATCCGCTTCGGGCGGCCGTCGCCCTCTTTGGCGTGGCAGGCGACGATGTTCTGCACCTCGACGGGAAGCGCCGCCGTCGCCGCGAGCACCGTACCCGAGATCGGGTGGCGCGTGCACCTGCCGTGATGGCTCTTCACGTACTTGCCCTCCGGCGTGCGCTCGAACTCGAGGAGCTTCCCGATGTCGTGCACCAGCCCGCCCGCCACGAGCCAGTCCATGTTGATCTCGTACGGCATCGAGGCGTAGTGCTTCCGCTGCGCCTCCGCGAGGCCGATGGCGCTGAACGTGACAGCGAGCGTGTGCTCGAGGAAGTTGACGCCGCGGGTCGGCGTGAGCAGCGTGAACGGCATCTCGGTCAGTTCGCCAAGGCTCTGCCAGCCGCCCTCCGCGATCCCAAGCATCCAGCAGTCGACCGTCTTCTTGCGGAGGTCCTCGTCCTGAATCAGGTTGAGCGCCTCCGCCAGGGCGGCCTCGATCTCTCCGCGTTCGATCATCGTTCCACCGTCCTCTACAGCTTCGCGAGGATCGCGTCGGTCATCGCTTGCGTGCTCGCCGCGCCCTTCGCGATCGCGTCCGGCCCACCCGGCAGACGCATCATGTCGTACGTGCGCGCCTTGCCCTCGGCAATGACCGCGGCCACGGCCACGCGGATGCGCTCCGCCCGCTCGGCGTCGCCCACGTGGTCAAGCAGCATGCAGGCCGAGAGGATCATCGCGATCGGGTTCACGATCGAGGGGACGAGGTCGGCGTACTTCGGCGCGCTCCCGTGGGTCGGTTCGAAGACCGCGACGTCCTTCCCGATGTTCGCGCTGCAGGCGAAGCCGAGGCCGCCGACCAGTCCGGCGAACCCGTCCGAGATGATGTCCCCGAACATGTTGCCCGCAACAAGGACGCCGTACTCCTCGGGGTTCTTCGTGAGCCACATCATCTGCGCGTCGATGTTCGTGGACCAGAGCTGAATGTCCGGATAGTCCGCGGCGATGCGCTTCGCCTCGTCCTCGAGCATTCCGGAGGTCTCGCGGATCACGTTCGGCTTCTCGCAGACGGTCACGGACGTGTAGCTGAAGCGCTTCGCGTACTCGAACGCGGCCCGACAGATGCGCTCACACGCCCCGCGCGAGAAGATGCGCGTGGAGACCGCGAGGTCCGGGCCCGGCACGTCGCGGAACGCCGCGAACTTGGGGTGCGTCTCGAGCGCCGTGCGCACCTCGACCGGCGGGTCGGTCCATTCGACCCCGCAGTAGAGGCCCTCGGTGTTCTGCCGGAAGATGACGGCGTCGACCGGCGGCTCCTCGACCGCGCCGGCCGCGTTCCGCCGGATGAAATTGAGAGGGTTCCCGGCGAAGGAGCGACAGGGCCGGACGCAGATGTCGAGGTCGAAGTGCTGGCGCATGCGCACGATGGGGCTGAAGTAGACGAGCCCCTTGCCCCGGAGTTCGGGCGCGAGTTCGTCATCGGCCTTCTTCTTCGGTTTGCTCGTGATGGCGCCGAAGAGGCCGAGCTTGTGCCGCTCGAGGAGTTCGATGGTGCGGTCGGGTAGGGGATTGCCCTCCCGGCGCCAGAGTTCCCAGCCGATGTCCGCGTGCACGTACTCGGCCTCGAACCCGACGGCCTCCAGAACGCGGAGGGCTTCCGGGAGAACCACATTGCCGATCCCGTCTCCGGGCATGGTTACGATGGTTGGCTTGGTCATTCGATCCTCCGCGTATGTACCACAGCCGCTCTCGGCTGTGAGCCGTCGCACTCCCCGGGCGGGGGCGCCTGGGCTACACGATCGGGCTTACCGCCGCGACGGCGTCCCGCAGGATCGCGAGCGCTTTGTCCACCTGCTCCTCGGTGACGTTCAGGGCCGGCGCGAACCGCAGGCAGCTTTCTCCGGCCGGGAGCGTCACCATGCCGCGCCGGTAACATTCGATCGAGATCTTGTCCCGGAGTTCCCCGTCCGCCTCCTTGGCGGCGCGGTCGCGAACGACGTCGATCGCGGTCATGAGGCCGAGTCCGCGCGCATCGCCCACGCACTCGAACTCCTCGACCAGCGCGCGCAGGCCGGAGAGGAGCCGCTCGCCCATGCGCGCTCCGTGTTCCATCATGCCGGCCTCGAGTAGATCCATGGTCGCGAGCGACGCGGCGCACGCAACCGGGTTGCCGCCGAAGGTGGAGCCGTGGCTCCCGGGCTTCCAGGTCATGACGCTCTCGCGGGCGATGACCGCGCCGAGCGGCAGGCCGCCGGCGATGCCCTTGGCGCTTGTGACGATGTCGGGCTCGACCTCTTCGTGCTCCATGCACCAGAGCTTCCCGGTGCGTCCCATGCCGGTCTGGATCTCGTCGGCCACGAGCAAGATGCCGTGTCGGTCGCAGAGATCGCGGAGGCGGCGGAGAAAGCCCCGCGGCGGCACAATGTAGCCGCCCTCGCCCTGGATGGGCTCGACGAAGATGGCCGCGACCTCCGATGGGTCGATCTTCCGCTGGAAGAGCCGGTCGATGTCCGAGAGGGTGCGCTCCACCAGCGCCTCGTCCCCGGACTCCGCGCCTCGGTACGGGTCGGGGTACACGACGTGCGAGACCTCGGGCACGAACATGAAGTGCTTGCGCTGCACGTACTTGCTGCAGGTGAGGGAGAGCGCCCCCGAGGTGCGGCCGTGAAACGCCCCGTAGAAGGCGATGACGTGCTTCCTGCCCGTGTGGTAGCGGGCGAGTTTGAGCGCCCCCTCCACCGCCTCGGCGCCCGAGTTGCCCATGTACACGCGCGCCGGCCCGTCCCAGGGCGCGGTCCGCGCGAGGCGCTCGGAGAGTTCGGCCATGACGTCGAGGTACCAGTCGCACCCGCACATGTGCGTGTAGCGCCGCGTCTGACGCTCGATCGCCTCCACCACGTACGGGTGGCAATGGCCCGCTTGAAGCACCGCGATGCCGGAGGTCATGTCCAGGAACACATTGCCGTCGGGATCCGTGATCGTGCAGCCCACGGCGTGGTCGATCACCAGCGGATAGAGCCGCGTATAGGAGGGGCTCGTCACCGCCTCGTCGCGGGCCACCCAGGCCTTCGATCTCGGCCCGGGGAGTTCGGTTGTCAGTCGGGGGGCCTCCGGCTGCTCAGGGATGATCCGGAGATCCGCGCGCCGTGCCAGTTCCGCTGCCATGTGAGTGCTTCCCCTCTATCCGACGATGGCGTCCGTGTCGATCTGCGCGCGCTGCAGGCGCCCGCTGTAGTCGATGTAGACGGTCTTCCACTCGCTGAAGATGTCGAGCCCGGTCCAGCCCGCCTCGCGATGGCCGTTGCCGGTGCCTTTCACGCCTCCGAAGGGCATGTGCACCTCGGCCCCGATCGTCGGGCCGTTTACGTAGACGATGCCGGCCTCGATCTCGCGCACGGCCCACATCGCCGCATTGACGTCCCGCGTGTAGATGGAGGACGAGAGGCCGTAGGCGCAGTCATTCAGCGTCTCGACCGCCTCCTCGAGGCTTCCCACCTTCACGACGGAGAGCACCGGGCCGAAGATCTCCTCCTGGAAGATGCGCTTCTCCCGCGTGACGCCCGTGAAGATGGTGGGCTCGACGAACCAGCCGTGCTCCAGGCCCGGGCCCTCCGCCCGCTTCCCGCCGGTCACGAGTTCGCACTTGTCCTCATCCCGCCCCACGGCGATGTAGCCCAGGACCGACTTCATCTGCGACGCGTTCACGATCGGTCCGACGTTCACGCTCTCGTCGAGGCCATTCCCGAGCTTCAGGCCGCGCGCGCCCTTCGCGAGCCGCTCGACGACCTCGTCATGGATCGCCTCATGGAGAATCAGACGGCTCGTGGCCGTGCACCGCTGGCCGGCGGTGCCGAACGCTCCCCAGAGCGCCCCCTCGACGGCGAGGTCGAGGTCGGCGTCCTCCATCACGATCTCCGCGTTCTTCCCGCCCAGTTCGAGCGAGACGTGCTTGCCGGTCGCGCCGCAGATCGAGGCCACGTGCTTGCCCGTGTTGGTGGAACCCGTGATGCCGATGAGGTCGATGTCCTCGTGATTCGACATGGCCTCGCCGAGGGTGGAGCCGCGCCCGTGCACGAGGTTGATGACGCCCTTCGGCACTCCGGCGTCCACGAGCGCCCGGACGAACTCGACGCCGCACATCGGGGTGTCGCTCGCTGGCTTGAGGACGACCGTGTTGCCGCAGATGAGGGCGTGGAGCGACTTCCACGCGGGGATCGCCACAGGGAAGTTCCACGGGGTGATGAGCCCGCAGACGCCGACGGGCTCGCGGAACGAGAGGCACATCTTGTTCGGGAGTTCGGAAGGGGCGTTGAGCCCGTACATCCTCCGCCCCTCGCCTGCCGCGAGTTCGGCCATGTCGATGGCTTCCTGGGTGTCGCCCAGGCCCTCGGCAATCGGCTTGCCGGCCTCACGCGTCACGGTCTCGCCGATGAGGCGCTTGCGCTCCTCCATGACGCGCTTCGCCTCGAGGAGGATCGCGGCGCGTTTGGGCGGGGGCGTGCGTCGCCATCCCGCAAAGGCCTCGCGGGCCGCGCGCACCGCTCGGCCCAACTCCTCGGCCGAGGTCGCGGGCGCGACGCACACGGTCTCGCGCGTGTCGGCCGGGTTGAGGGAGGGGATCTCCTCCGCGCCCTCCGGCCAGCACCATTCACCATTGATGAGGTTCAGCGCTCTCGTCTCGCCCGCCATCGTTAGCCTCCTTCGCCGCTCGGGTCCGCGCCGGTCGCGGGCCGGTCGAATGCGTCGAGTCGTTCGAGGTCCGCTCCGTAGCGCGCAAGCACCGGGGCGCCGACCTCGGTCAGGATCCGCTCCAAGTAGATCTCGTGGTTCACCAGGTCCACCGCGTTCGTCACCAGGCCGCGGTTCAGCGTGTAGGCGCCATCGACCACATCCCCCGCGAAGACCGATCCGCTGATGCAGTGCCGCCGGTCCGCCACGAGCACGAACTGCCGGCCCAGGATCGACAGGTACTCCAGCTTCGAACGCCCGTGCTCGATCGCGCCCGCGCCGAGGCGCTGCAGTTCTCGCACGCCCTCGTGCGCTCCGTACAGCACGAGCGCCGTCCGGACGCCGCGCCGCACGGCCCCGGAGAGATGCTCGTACACGCGCTCGAACTCCTCCGGCCACAGGGCCGCATGCAGCGTCTCCCGCGCCTCGTCGGCAAGGGCCTTCGCGCGATGGATCAGGTCGGGGACGCTCGCGACGCGCCAGAGCACCTCCGTCGCCCCCGGCGCCGCGCGCCAGGTCTCCAGCATGTCGAGCGCTCGGGCGCACGCACGGGTCATGTTTCGGGCGATCCCGCCGATCAGAGTCTCGGGGTCGGTCGGGGCGTAGACCCGCGCCCC
>CAZCER010000122.1:6283-10037 GCA_964497385.1 uncultured Armatimonadia bacterium
GCCCCATCCTCACAGGTCTCCACGGGAACGGCCGCCCCGCGCGCCACCAGCCGCTCGAGGCACTCGTAGACCTTGGGCCGGGGAACACCGCTTCGGCGCGCGACGCTGTAGCCGTTCGCCGGCGCCTCGGCGAGCAGCGCGCAGTAGGCTCGGGCGTCATACTCCCCGAAACCCACCTCCATGAGGGCGGCGTAGACGTCGTCCGGCTGCATGGCGCGCTCCCTAATAGTTACCAGGGTAGTCACTATCTGCAGCCGGCAGTTCGACAACCTCGGGGGCTCCTCCTCCTCGCCTCCACGCATCGATCGTCGGGCCGTCTCGGTCCGAGCCGACAAAGCCGCGCCGCGAGACGCGCCGCCCACCCGTCATGGACCGGAGCCGAGGACGGTCGCGTTAGCGCACCCGGATCTCCAGCTCTCCCTGGGAGGGCGCGGCGAAGGGCCCCGCGACCGGGGCGGCGCCATCGCGAGGATCGCCTGCGTAGTCACGGTCGACCGCGAGCGGCGAGCCGTCCGGGTTCTCATACGGCTGGCCCGCCACGCGGGGGCGGCCGAGAAACTCCGTGGTGACCGCCGGACGGCCCGGCGCCGACAGGGCCCCGTCGACGCGCATCCGGAGCCACACTGCTTGGTTCTCCATGGCAAGCCGCAGTCCGGGATCCAGCTCCGGTGCGACGATCGCGTCGGTCTCACCCGCCGCCGGCTCGGCTCCGTTGTAGTAGACGTTTCCGGCCGCGAGGATCGGGTGTTTGCGGCCGTCGTAGCCCCACAGGCCGTAGGCGGCGATCCAGCGCGCCTCGGACAGGTCGCCGCGCTGTTCCGGGGGGGTGACCGTCCCGTCCCCGATGAAGATGTTGTTGTAGAAGCGCTGGTCGCCGCCCTCGATGCGGGCAAGGCCGGCAACCACGGTGCTGTGGGCCGGATGGTAGGGAGTCTCGCGCCCGAGTTCCGGGCAGTTCGAGATCCGTCCGGCGAAGAGGTTGTGCACGAAGGCCCCGCCCTCGGACATGTCCGCGAGGCTCGTCCGGGAGAGGAAGAGGTTGTTGTCCATGAGGAACGGGCCGTGGTTCACCTCGACGAACACGTCCTGGGCCACGTTGTCGTGGAAGAGGTTACCGGACACGCGTGCGCCCTGGGCCATCCAGTCGAGCCACAGGCCCTGCACGGTCCGGTGGATGTGGTTTCCGCGGATCGTCGCATCGATGGCGGCGTGGATCTTCACGCCGGCCATCTCCGCGCCGCCAAAGAGCGCGCGGAGATGGACGTCGTGTATGTCGTTTCCTTCGATCGTGCTGAAGGCGGCGCCGAGACTCCCGACGAGGCCGGCTTGCTCGCAGTGCGAGATGGTGTTGTTCCGCACGACGTGACCGCCGACGCGCTCGGCCGTCCATGGCGGGTCGAAGGCGTGGGCTCTCTCGATCGTGGCGACATAGCCCTCGGCGGTGTTCGCGGAGGTGTTGTCGTACTCATCACCGTGCTTCCCGAGCGTGACCCCGGTGCAGACGGAGTGGCTGATGACGTTGTCCTCGATGACCCAGCCTTTGCTCCAGTGCGTGCCGATGAGGCCGATCTGCTCGGCGGTCGGCGGCGCCCACGGTGTGGCGGCGTGCCGCATGGTGAAGCCGCGGACGGTGATGTAGTTCCGCTGCGGCTCGGAGGGGTAGAAGACGGACTGCCGCACGTTGATCTCCACGAGCCGCGCGTTCGGGTCGGCGTCGCCGAACTGGGCCCAGATGGTGGTGTTCCGGTCGTCGACCTCGGCGAACCAGAGGTTCGGGTTCAGGCCGCGCGCGCGGAGCCTATCCTCGGGGGCGCCGCGGCTCCGGAACACGAGGCAGAGGTCCGTAGGGCCGCTCTGCGGTTCGATGGCGGCGGTGAACGTAGCCCACTTCTGCCAATCGCCCGTGTGGGTGACGTCGCACGCTCCGATCAGCCGGCCCTCGGCGGAGCCGAGACGCACCTCGATGGTCCCGCCCTCGGTGACCGAGGCGGCGCGGATCGCGAGTTCCGTGGTGCGGGCCCCCATGTTGACGCCTTCGTACACGGCCCAGTCGCCGTCCTCGATCCACCCGATGCACTCGCCGCCCTCGGAGCATGGGGCGGCCTGCACGCCGCCCATCGCGGTGAAACCGGCCGCGGGCGTGCGCGCCTCGTTGCTCGCCGAGCGGAGCCAGGCGACGTTCAGGAGGTACGGGTCGGGCGCGGCGGCAAGCCACGCCGGCTTCTCGTCCGGCGGCAGGAGGACCTCGTCGAGAGAGGCGGCCTCGGTGAGCCAGTCGCCGTCGAGATACACGGCCCCCGTGTGGTGGACGCGGCCGCGCCCGTCGAACCAGTCGCCGCGGATCACATCCTCATACGGGTTGAAGTCTCCGAAGAAGCGGTTTGGGAGCGTCACCTTCCAGACGCCCCCCTGCACGCGGGCCCAGCCGCGGACGACCTCCGAGCCCTTGATCTCCACATGCTCGCCCGGGGCCGCCCGGTAGACGATGCGCTTCGCCTCGGACGCGCCCCCCCGCGGAGGGTCGACGCGCTCGCGGTAGACTCCCTCATGGACCGTAACGGTGTCGCCCGGTTGGGCGAGTTCGGCGGCGCGCTGGATGGTTCGCAGCGGAGCGTTCTCGCGGCCGGAGTCGGAGTCCCGGCCCGTTGTCGCGACATGGAACTCGGTCGCGTGGACCGCGGCTGCGGCGAAGAACAGGGCGGTCAGACGGAGCGCGGCGGTCATCAGATGGATCAGCCCCTTGCGAGAGGGTGAAGACGCGAATCGTCCGCGAGGGTTCGCGTCCGCGCGTCTCGCTCCTGCCGGAGCGCGATCCTTGCGGGTCTACGCGCGCTCGGAGCCGTCCAGGACCTCGCGCACTCGGCTGACCAGTTCGGTCGCGGAGAACGGCTTCTGGATGTAGGGATAGCCCGCGATCGCGTCGCCCGCGTCGGTGCCGGAGCGCAGGGCGTAGCCGGACATGAAGAGCACCTTGAGTCCCGGCAGCGTGGCGGCGAGCGCCGCGTGGAGTTCCGCGCCCGAGCGGCCCGGCATGGCGACGTCGCTCAGAAGCATCGCGATGCGCTCGCCGTGCTTGCGCGCGAGTTCCTCGGCCTGATCGGGGTCGGGAGCCGCGAGCACGGTGTAGCCGAACTCCGTCAGCACGTCGCGAACAAGCTCGCGCACCGAAGCCTCGTCCTCCGCCACGAGAATGGTCTCCGTGCCGCCGCGCGGGAGCGCCGCGACGGCCTCCGCGAGCGGCGTCGCGGAGGCCGCGGCGCACGGTGGGAAGTACACCATGAACTCGGTTCCCTGTCCGACGACGCTCTGGACGTAGATGTGGCCTCCATGCTGATGCACGACGCCGTAGGCCGTGGCAAGTCCCAGCCCGGTGCCCTTGCCGGGCGCCTTGGTGGTGAAGAAGGGGTCGAACGCGCGGGCCTGCGTGGTCGCGTCCATGCCGGCGCCCGTGTCGCGGACGAGGATCTCCACCCAAGGGCCCGGCGGCAGAAGCGAACCCGCGCGGGACTCCTCCGCTTCCACCAAGCGCGTCTCAACGGTCAGGGTTCCGCCGGAGGGCATGGCGTCGCGCGCGTTGACGAACAGGTTCATGAGGATCTGCTCGATGTGTCCCCTGTCCGCCGAGATGGTTGTGAGCCCCGGGGCCAAGCGAAGCTCGACGTGGATGGATTCCCCGATGACTCTCCGGAGCAGTTCGCCCAACTCCGCTATGACCAGATTCATGTCGAGAGGCGCGACTTTGACAGGCTGCTGG
>CAZCER010000123.1:0-9953 GCA_964497385.1 uncultured Armatimonadia bacterium
GATTCGGAAATCTCCCAACTTCCCCTCGCCAGCCATTTCCGGCCGGGGTTCTAGAACGCCCGAGTCGGTCTCCGCGAGGTCCCGAAGCACGGCCTCGAGCACGCGCTTGATGGTCTCTCTACGCCCGCCGACGGCGCTCCCGACCCACCGCATGGAGGGCAGTGAGCCGTTCTGCGCCAAGTACTGGAGCACGGCAGTCCGGACCCGAGCCTCGGCCGCAACCTTCTGGCGTATGTTCTCGGCCACCCACTCGCTGTCGGCCCGACCCTTGGCCCGCTCCGGTTCGCGCCATCCGAGGAACTCCCACGCAGAGACAAACTGCGCGACGGAGATCCCGGGCAGTGGGAGCCGTGAGTGCACGATGACCCGGACCGGCCTCTCTGGTGTCGCGTAGCGAACCGCCCGCGCGCGCCCGGCCGCCTGCCGGACCTCCGCCGCCCATCTGGCCTCCGTATAGCCGGCCACGTCCGCGTCGGGCTCCGCGTCGGCGCCGGCTCGAAGGCCCTCAATGGGCGTCCACAGATCGGGGTCGCGATCGGGGGGCCGGGCGAACCGCCACGCCTGCACCCATGCCCGGGCCGTCTCCACGGGCTCCGCCCAGTGGTCCTCGACGATGACGCTCCGCGCCCCGGAGAACGTGTTCATCGCTCGGTGGTTGCGGCCCCATGTTCCGAAGCGCAGACGCGGATCCGCGCCGACCCCGTCGTCGTCAGCGATCCTCTTCCGAGTCAGGACCGCGACGAACTCGTCCGGGCCGCACCTCGCCGCCTCGTGGCGACGAATCCCCTCGCGAACCCGCGGTATCTGCCTGAGGGCATTCGACAACTGGATGATCTCCAGCGGCTCGGGCACGCTGAACCGGCTCCGCGTCACGACGCCGTCGAACGCGACCGCGTAGGCGGGAAGATCGGGCTCGGGCGTGGCATCGAGGAGGATGACGGTCCGCTTTCTGAGCACGGCGAGCAGCTTGGCGCGGGGGCGGAACACGCGCAGGCGGCCGAGTACGCGTTCCTCCTTCAGCGCTGGTACCAGGGCTACGCCCGGGAGCAGGAGGGCCGGCGCATCCGCGTCCAGGCCCAGGCCTCGCTCGCCGAGGCGGCGGTCCGCGGCGTGACCGTGGAACTCCCGACCGCCGAGCACCTCATCACCCAGGACGTGACCCGCGTGACCTGGGACTTCCGTGGCTGGAACGACATCGAGTTCGTGCGCGGCTACTGCGATGCTCGCGGGCTGCCCGCGCACGAACTCCTCACCCTGGACGGGAGCCGGGTCCGTGACTACGGGCTCACGACGGCCGAGGAACTCGCCCCGTTCAGACGCGAGACGCGCTCCGTCGAGTGCGTCCGGAAGGAGTGGTAGGGTTGGCTGAACTCCTCATCAAGTCACTGCACCTGCGGAACGTCCGCAGTGTCTCTTCGCTCGACATCGAGCTCCGCTCGCCGCTCGTCGTGCTCACGGGCCGCAACGGCTCGGGGAAGACCAGCATCGCCTCCGACGCCCTTCGGTATCTCGCGACCGGCGCGGGGCGCGGCGTCGACCAGGGCGGCCGGGGGCTCGAGCGCCTCATCTACCAGGGCCGCAACACCCTCTGTGTGGCGGCCGACGTCCGCGGACTCGGGGCGGTGAAGCGGGGCCGCGGGCGCGACCGGTTCGTGAAGCGCCGTACCGAGGGCCTCGACCCCTGGACCTACACGGACTTCCTGAGCGGGGCGGACCTCCTGCTCGGACGCCTGGAGGTCTCGGAACGCGTCTTCGACCTGGCCGTGAGCCCGGCCGCGTTCCTCGCGATCCACGGGCGGGACCGCTGCAAGGTGCTGTTCCCGCTCGCGGGTATCGCGGACCTTACCGAGGCCGCCATCCTCGAGGCGACGCGCGCGTGCCTCGGCGGCTCGCTCGAGGCGGCGACCGTCCTCGAGTTCCTGAAGGCGTATCTCGACCGCGCCGACGGAACCCCGGAGGGCTACTTCCGGATCCGCGAAGCCGCGGCCAAGGCGCGCCTCGGGGCGGAGCGGAAGCGCGAGACCGCGGTCGGGGCCTACGAGAAGGCCTGCGAGACGACCGCCTCCTACGCGCAGGACGCGCACCAGCGGGCGATCGCGGAGAGGGACAAGGCGCAGGCGGCCCTCGACGAGGCCAAGCGCAAGCACACGGAGGAGCGGGCCGCGCACGCGGCGGCGCGTAAGCAGGAGGAGGATGGGCTCACCCGGCTCCGGGAGGAGCGCTCCCGAGTCGCGGCGCTCATCGTCGGCGAGTCCGTGGAGACGCTGAAGGCCGAACTCGCCGGGCTGGAAGCCGAGAGGGCCGAGGCCGCCGAGGCGTGCGAGGGCCGGTCGGTCTCCGAGGTCACCGACGCGATCCGCGCCGTGGCGGCGCCGAACCGATCGATCGAGGAACTCGAGGCCGAGGTCGAGGCGGCGCGCCAGAAGGAGAGAGAGGGCGCGTCCCGCAGGCAGACCGTCGTGGCCGAACTGGAGGGGCTCACGGCGGACGATCAGGGCTCGGTCGACGCGGACACGGCGACGCTCGAGGAAGCCGGCGTCGCGTTCGCGCGGATGACCGACCTTCTCCGCGGCGCCATCCAGTCGGGCAATCAGACCCTCTGCGCCACATGCCTCCAGCCCATCGATCGGACTGAAGCCGAGCGGCAGCTCGCCGAACTCCGATCCAGGCTCGAGGAGGTCAAGGGCCGGCGCCAGGCTCGCGAGGAGCGGAGCGCCCGGGAGGCGCGGCTCAAGGCCGAGCGCGACCGGCTCGACCCCCGCGGGCTCGCGGAGGCGACGGAGCGCGCCGAGGAGACCCTCGCGAAGGCCCGGCAGGTTGCCGGCCTCGCCCCGGCGCTCACGGCGGCCCGGCGCGTGGCGGAGATCGACAAGCGAATCGCGGAACTCACGGGGCAGATCGGGGCGGCCGCGGATGACGGCGCGCGCGCCTCGGAACTCAACCGGCTGGACGCGGACATCCGGGCCGCTGAGGCCCGCGTCGGTGAGTTCGGGACCTTCGACTCCACCGAGCACGACGCGCGGGTCCGCGACCTGACCGACTCCCTCGGGGTGGCGCAAGCGGAGGTCACGAAGCACGAGACCGCGGCGCGGGAGCGCACGAAGCTCGGGAACCTGCTCCGTGAGGCCGAGGAGGCGACCGCCCAGCACGGCGCGCTCAACCGTCTCGTGGGGCTCCTCGACCGCGAGGTGAAGGCTGCGCTCTTCGGCGAGCAGCTCCAGGCCCTGTCGAGCGAGATCGACAGCGCGATGCGGTTCGTCGCGCACCGCCAGGGCGTTGACGGGCCGTCCCTCGGGGCGGAGATCGTGCTCATCGAGGAGGGGCAGCGCCAGGGGCACCTCGACATCCTACTGACCGACGCGAGAACGGGGCGGACGGTGCCCTACGAGTGCGCGTCCATGTCGGAGCAGGCGCGGCTCCGGTGGGCGCTCCAGTGGATCGCCGGCAAGCGTGCCGGCGTCATGGTGCTTGACGACCTGGAACTCCTCGACCACGAGTGCGCTGAGGCCCCCCTTCTGTTCGCCCGAGCCGCGATCGAACGCGATGTGCAGGTCTTCCTCTGCGCGGCGAGCGACCCGACGCGGCTCTGGCCCGCGGACGCCCAGGTCATCGACCTGGACGCGGTCGGGGTCTCGTACGTCGAGGGCGACGGCGAGGTCGTCGCGGCCCAGGAGATGGCCGGCACGGAAGCGGCTCAGGGGGTGGCTGTGTGATGGCTGCCAGCGCACTGCTCGGACCCGAAGTGAAGCACCTCTGCGAGCACGCCGAGTGTGAGGCCGAAGCGCTCCGTGACAGGCTGGCCGCAGCGGAGGGCGAGCTGGCCCGGCTACGCGGCGGCGCGGTCCCAGACGGTGTGTCGCGGCCAGCGTGCTGCCAGCAGTGGCCGTGGCTCCTGTTGGCGCTGTGCGTCATCTCGTTCGGGTTCGGGGTGGCCGTCGGACGCTCGACAACGGACGCTCCGGACGCCGAGGACATCTGGATCATGGACGTGCGCAACCCGCGTGAAGACTACGTAGGAACGCTCCTCGCGGTCGGCCCGCCCGAGGCCGTGGAGGGCGGGTTCCGGTACCGCGATCTCAACGGAGAGACCCGGTACTTCTGGGAGCGCGACGGAGACTACACCTACCCGACGCGGTGCCTACCGCCCGGCTGGAGCGAGGGGGGTGGCGGCGATGGGTAAGAGCCTCGCGAGACCCGCGATCCGCCTCGGGTCGCGATCCTGCGTGCGGTGCTTCGCGGCCATGCCCTCATCGGCCTTGGAGGCGGGTGAGGGCCCGTGAACGACTTCGAGGCCAGACGGGCGGCCCGCGTCGAGCGGCTGCGCGAACGGGCGAACAAGAAGGCCGGGGAGCGCGACGCGGCGTGGGAGGAGGAGAAGCGGATCGGTGACCGCATCCCGCTCGGGCAGCCGATCCTCATCGGGCACCACAGCGAGAAGTCTCATCGCGCGACCATCCGCAAGCTCCACCGGCTCGCGGACAAGCAGGTCCGGCTGAGGGATGAGGAGGCGGAACTCCGTCGTCGAGCCGACGCGGCCGAGGCGAACCGAGCCATCTACGCCGACGACCCCGAGGCGCTGCGCAAGCTCCGCGGGAAGCTCGAGCGACACGAGCAGATGCACGAGCGGATGAAGGCGGCGAACGCCGCGATCCGCAAGCACGCGAAGGCCGGCCCCTATGCGCAGACAACCGCCCTCGTGGATCTCGGCTTCACCGAGGAGCGCGCCCGCGCTCTCCTCAAGCCCGACTTCTGTGGACGCATCGGGTTCGCCGACTACGCCCTCCGGAACAACGGCGCCGAGATCCGGCGCCTCAAGCAGCGCATCGAGGACGAGGAGGCCCGGGCCGGGCAGGAGACCGTCACACGCGAGGACTGCGGCGTCGAGATCGTGGAGGACGCCGAGGCCAACCGCCTCCGGCTCTTCTTCCCGGACAAGCCCTCCGAAGCGCTCCGCCACGTTCTGAAGCGGAACGGTTTCCGTTGGGCGCCGTCCGTCGGGGCCTGGCAGCGTCAGCTCTCCGAGAGCGCCAGGTACGCGGCCGGACGCGTGCTCGGGGAGGTTCTCGAAGCGGCTGGCGAGGCCGATGCGCCAGAGGAGGCCCGGCCATGAGCTACTCCTGCACTTGGACGGGCATCGAGTACCTCTGCGAACTGGGGCCCGCTCGCCCAGGCCGGCACTGGGCGCTGGTCACGGGCTGCTCGCCCTGCTCGGAAGGCTGCGAGCACTGCTGGGCGGCGGCGCAGGCTCGGCGATGGAAGCGCGACTTCAGCTTCCGCTACCACCCCGAGCGGCTCGACGCCCCGGGGCGCATCCGGAAGCCGTCCGTCATCGGCGTCGCCTTCGGAGGCGACCTCTTCCACGACGGTGTGCCTGACGAGTTCATCCTGAACGCACTGAGGGTCATGATCGACGAGAGCCGACATGTGTTCGTGCTCACGACCAAACGCCCGGCGCGGATGGCCAAGGTCCTGATGGGATGGCTGGCTGGTGAGAGGCGCGCCTTTCGGGCTGGCCACATCTGGCTGGGCGTGACCGTCGAGAACCAGGCCAGGGCGGACGAGAGGCTCCCGCACCTTGAGCGGCTCGCGGAGGCCGGCTGGAACACGTGGGTGAGCGCTGAGCCCCTCCTCGGGCGCCTCTCGCTGCCAGCGTGGGTGGGCGAGCGCTCGGGTGTGGTGGCGGGCTGCGAGTCGCGCGGCCCGCACCTCGGGCGCCCCGCCGACCTCGACTGGATCCGCGATCTCCGCGACGCGTGCGAGTCCCGGGGCGCCGCCTTCTACCTGAAGCAGATGGAGGGGCAGGCGGACGACCAGCCGGGCGGTCAGACGGGCACGCTCGTGAAGCGCCCAAGCCTCGACGGAGTCCAGCATCTCGAGGTCCCGTGGGGAGGTGGCGTCCGTGGCTGAGGCCTGGCTCACCCCGAGCGTCCGTCTGCTCCACAGCGCGGGCGCCTGGCCCGTGGGCATGCGCGTGGAGATCGACTGCAGTTCGATGGTCCGCGACGAGCCCCATCTCTTCCATGGGCTCCGCGGAGTGGTCAGCGATGCGCCGGAGCGTGGGCGCGTCATGGTGTTGCTGGATCAGCCGCCGGCGGGAAGCACGCGTCCGCTGCCGGTGCACCCGAAGCACCTGCGAGTCGAGGGAACGAGCTAGTCGGAGGCGGGGGGGGGCCCCCCGCGCCCCCCCCCGCGCAACCGAGCGGCGGGGGGGGGTGGGGGGGGGTGGGAACCCAACCGGGGGGTCGCGGGGCCGCCCCGGGGGGGGGGGGGGCACCGCTGTGGGGGGGGGGGGGGCCCCCCCGCGCCCCCCCCGCCTCTCTCACGTCCGGATCGGTAGCGATGCTGAGGTTATCGCAGCAAACGGTGGTAAGCGCTGGCGCCCTGAGTCGGGGGCGGAGGTAGGTCATGCAGCAGTTCCGTCTCAGCATGGAGTCCCTGGTCGAAGACGAGCGCTACTGCGCCTGCAGCATCGACGCCAGGCTCCTCTACATCCAGATCGCGAGGGCCTTCGACGACGCGTGGGCCTACTGCGTGGTCGACTCGGTCGAGGACGCCGTCGCGGGGGCCTTCAGCCACGAGACTCGGCGGGCGCTCTGGCACGCCGACTCCGCGGCCAGCGAGGTGCTCCAGCGAATGCGTCGAGCCTTCGACGAACTCGTCGAAGCGGGCCTCTTGATCGATGAGGAGCTGGCCGATGGTCGCCGCGCGATCGGGTACGTCCACTTCGACAGGCACGGCGGCTCATGGCAGACCAAGCGCAGGGCGCCCGATCACGACAAGCCGATGGGCCCCGCCCTCGCCGCGCACCGGGAGTTCTGGCGCACCAACGCCTGCGGACGCGAGAAGCTCCTACGTTGGGCGGACGCCCATGGACTCGGGCGGATCGTCAGGGAGTCCCTGTCCCGCCCCCGCGCCTCCGAGACGTCTGCGGAGCCTGCCGGTTCGGGCAGCGATCTCGGCATCCATTCCGGCGCGTCGTCGGATTCCGGAATGCATCCCGCGATCTCCAGGGATCCGGGAATACATTCCGCGATCTCCGGAGATTCCGGAATACATGTACCTATAGAACTACAAGGTCTAGTAGAGGTACGGGGGTTGGGGGTTGGGGGTACGGAAGTACAAGCGGCGGTGGTGGAGGGTACTACAGAGCCGCCGCCGCCCGAAGGAGCGCGAGCGGAGGACCCCCTCCCCAGGCGCGCCCGGGCGGCTCTGAAGTCCGTCGGACTCACCCCGCGCGAAGCCCTCGACCTCATTGCCCCGTGCCAGGTCGTCGCGGACGAGCACACGGGCGGAGACCTGATGCTGCTCGCGCTGGTCTATGCCTGCGACTGCGTCCGCCGCAAGAAGCCCGACATGTGGCGGACGAAGGTCGCGAGCCGCGACACCCCCAAGAGCGCCGATCTCGCCGAGGCCCGATCGCTCCTCTGCGGGCCTCCGAAGCGGGCGGGGCCCGCTTCCCTCACCTGCACGAACCCCGGGTGCGGCCATGCGTTCCTGGTCGCGCCGGCGACGCCGCCCGCGGGACGCCAGTGCCCCAAGTGCGGCACGGTCCACGGCGACCGCGGTCCGCCCGGCTTAGCCGCGGGGGAGCGAGCGGTTGATGCGATGGGCGACAACCTGTTCACGAGAGCCCTGAGGGCACGGCAAGGAGCGAGTGCGACATGAGCGAGGGAACCTGGCTGGACCGGTTCGACGCGCGGATGAACGCTGTGCGAGCCTACGTCGCGCAGCGCGGCCCCGGACCGTCGCTGGAACTGCTCGGCACGCTCCGGCGGGCCGAGGGCGCGATCGCCGGCTTCGCGGACCATGTCGAGCACGACCTCGGCCGGGCGAGGGACGCCATCTCCGTCGACGTCAACAGCGGGAACCTGGCCCGAGCCAGAAGCGTGGCTCAGTGGGATGATGGCCGGTACACGGTCCGTGCGGTCTTCCGGTACCGGTGGAACCGGCCGGGTCTGCCGGGCAGCCCGTCAGACGTGGTCCCGAACCTATGGCCGGAAGGACGCGACGAGAACGGGGACGTCGTCTACCGGTGGCGCGCGAGCGAGGAGATGATGCGCTCCGCCGGGGAGGCCGGCCAGCAGGGAGTCGCCCGTGACGTGACACTTCGTGCTACACAACGTGAACCCAGTCGCCGGAGGCGAGTTCCATGATGCATGGGACACGACACACCAAGAGCATGGCACAGGCTACCGAACGAGGACGACCGTGCGTGGGCGGCATTCGAGGCCTTCGTCGAGCAGGATCCGGCAACGCGGTCGGTCGAGGCGACGGCAATCGCGACGGGCGAACCGTACCAGTACTGCACCAGGATGGCGAAGGTCTGGGGCTGGAAGGGGCGCGCCGCCGCGCGGGACGCCGAGGCAACGGCTGGAGCGCTCGAGGAGGCGCTCGCGCCCCTACGGGAGGCATTCCCGAAGGTGGTCGTCGGGGAACTCGCCAACGTTCTGCTGGCGATCCGCTCGGGCGAGCTGACCCCAGAGCGCACGGTGAGGCTCATCGCGCAGCTCGCGAAGGCGCTCGGGTACCGGCTCGATGGGTGAGCGTGCCCCCGAGCCTCCGTCTCTCTGACCCTCCCCCGCAGGTTCGCGGGGGAGGCGACGACGGGGGGCGGTAGCGAGTGCCGAGGCCTTGCTCCATCTGCGTCCACGAGAAGCGCCGGGCGATCGACAAGGCCCTCATCGCCGGGGACCCGTATCGGCGCATAGCGGCACGTTTCGGCGTGACCACGCAGGCGCTCCGGAGGCACCGCGACAATCACATCGCGGAGCTGGTGGCGCAGGCCGCGGAGCAGAAGCAGGGCGAGGACCTGGCCTACGGCGGCACACTCACGGAGGGCGTGGAGCGGCTACGGCGGGAGAGCGCGGAGATCTGCGGAGAGGCCCGCAGCGGCCAGGACTTCCAGACGGCGCTCAAGGCAATCGCGACCCAGGGCCGTCTCATCGAGCTTCAGGCGCGGCTCTGCCGGCAGCTCGAGGACGGCTCCCAGATCAACATCCTGATCAACCCGCAGTGGATCCAGATCCAGGCCGCCGTCACGCAGGCCCTGGCGCCCTACCCCGAGGCGTCGCAGGCCGTTGTCGCCGCCCTGGAGGCCCTGGGAGGTGAGGTTCGTGTCGGTCGCTGACCTCGCCCAGAGCCTCGCGCACGCCATCAAGGCAACTCCCGACCCCGGCCCGATCGAGACGGTTCGACTGGGCGTCCTCGACCGGCTCGGAGTCACGCCGGACCCGTGGCAGGCCGAGTATCTGACAAGCTCCGCCTCCGAGCGCATCCTGTTCTCGTGCCGCCAAGCCGGCAAGACCGAGATGTCCGCGCTCGGGGCGCTGCTCGACTGCGCTCTCCGCCCCAAGACGTTCTCGCCGATCGTGGCTACGCGTCTCGACCAGGCGGCGATCCTAGTCCGCCGGGCGCGCGACTGGGTGGAGCGCATCCACGAGGCGAAGTTCCGCCTCCCCGCGATGCCAGTGCCGCAGGCGCGGTACTCCTCGCTCCACCTCGTGTTCGAGAACGGCTCGCGCCTGCAGGCGTTCCCGGCGTCCGAGTCCGCGGCCCGCGGAGAGACCGCCACCGGACGCGTGACGGTCGATGAGGCGGCTCGAGTGCCGGATGAGGTCTTCACGGCGATGATGCCCCAGCGGGCCATCACCGAGACGCCGCTCGCGATGCTGACGAGTGCGTGGTACAAGAGCGGCAGGTTCTTCGAGATGTACACGACGCCGCCCCCCGAGGGCGTGGCTCGGGCCGTGTGGCGCGTGGTCGCTCCCGTCGAGTACGGGCGGAAGCTCGGGGTCGACCTGGCGGGGTTGGAGTCGTCGGGCCTGGAGAACCCGCCGGACGTCGAGGTCCAGGTCTGCACGCGCATGACGTGGGCGGGGTTCGTCTCGGCGATCGCGGGGATGACTCACATGGAGATCCGTCGCGAGATGTTCGGCATCTTCTCCGATGAGCGA
>CAZCER010000124.1:0-9913 GCA_964497385.1 uncultured Armatimonadia bacterium
CGCCTCGGCGGCGAACTCCTCGGTGAGTTCCCGATGGAAGCCGAACGTGTCGTACAGCCGGAAGACCTCGTCGCCCGGGAGCGTTTTGCCGCCCGACGCTTTGACGCCTTCCATGAGGTCCTCGAGGCGGGCGAGGCCCTGCTCGAGGGTGGAGCAGAAGCGCTCCTCCTCGGCCTTCACGATGCGGCTCGTCGTGGCGACCTTGTCGGCGAGTTCGGGGTAGCCCACGGACATCGTCGTCGAGACGATCGGGATGAGTTCGTGGAGGAACGGCGTCTTCACGCCGAGCGCCCGAGCGAACCGGAAGGCCCGGCGGAGGATTCGCCGCAGCACGTATCCGCGGCCCTCGTTCGAGGGGAGGATCCCGTCGGCGATCATGAAGGTGATCGAGCGGGCGTGATCGGCGATCGCTCGGTAGCTGACCGTCGCGCGCTCGGAGTCGCGGTAGCCCGTGGACGTCCCGTAGCGCCGGGAGCAGTCCGCGACGCCTTTCAGGATCGGGGCGAAGATGTCCGTGTCGTAGTTCGACGGGACGCCCTGGAGCACCGCGGCGAGGCGCTCGAGCCCGAGGCCCGTGTCCACGCCCGGAACGGCCAGGTCCACCATCGAGCCGTCCATCGACTGGTTGTACATCTGGAACACGAGGTTCCAGATCTCGAGGAACCGGTCGCCCTTCGACGCCGGTCCGAGGTCGGGGTCGCTGCACCACACGGAAGGGCCCTGGTCGACGTAGATCTCCGTACAGGGCCCGCACGGCCCGTCCCACACGGTCTGAGGCCACCAGTTGTCCTTCTTGCCCATCCGGAGGATGCGCTCCCGCGGGATCCCCGCGATCGCGTGCCAGTGCTCCGCGGAGTCGTCGTCATCGGTGTAGACCGTCGCCCAGCAGAGATCGGGGTCGACGCCCCAGACGCCGGTGACGAGTTCCCAGGCGAGCGCGATGGCCTTCTCCTTCATGTATCCGCCGAACGAGAAGTTGCCCATCATCTCGAAGAAAGTGTGGTGGCGCGCCGTGCGGCCGACCTCGTCGATGTCCCCGGAGCGCACGCACTTCTGGGCGGTCGTGACGTTCACCGCCGGCGGCGCCGCCTCGCCCCGGTACGCGGGGACGAACGGCTGCATCCCCGCGCCGGTGAGCAGCGTCGAGGGGCTGTCGGGGATGAGCGACGCGCTCGGCATCAGCCGATGGTCGCGGTCGATGAAGAAGTCGAGGAACTGCCGCCGAAGCGTGTCGACAGTGGGCATGGCGCGGATCTCCTCACGACGATGCGTTAGCCGGGACCGTCCGCCGCGCTCGCATCGCCGCCAGCGCCGGCGGCCCCGAGGTCTCGAAGCACCTCGGGCATGAACGTGCGAATGATGATCTTGATCCCCGCGGCGACCGGAACCGCCACGAGCATGCCGACGAACCCCATCATCGTCGCCCCGGCAAGCACCGCGAAGATCACGACCAGCGGGTGCAGGCCGACCTTCTGTCCCGCGATCTTCGGCTGGATCACCTGGTCGAACACCAGGTTCACGAGTTGGACGACCGCGAACATCACGAGGGCGCCGATCCAGGGGTTCCCGTCGGCGGTCACATAGCCTACCACGACCGCGACGGCCGAAGCAATCCAGGCTCCGGCGATCGGGATGGCGTAGAACAGCCCATCGACCGCCGCCACGAGCAGTACGTTGTCGATCCCCAGCCAGAGCTTCACGAGGTACGACGCCAAGAGGCAGGAGCAGAAGACCAGGAACATCAGCAGAAGCTGCCCGCGGAAGTAACTGGCCAGCATCCGGTTGCCCTCATCCATGATCGTGTGCACGTGCCGGTGGTAGCGCCGCGGAATCCACGACCACACCCGCTCCCGCATCGGGTCGAACTCCCGCATGAAGTAGTAGGCGAGAAACGGGGTGAAGATGTACTTGAAGAGGCCGCTCAAGGACGCCAGCAGGAACCCGCCGATCGAAGTCGCGAGCTGTTGGCCCCATCGCGTGAGCTGGGCGCGGTACTCCGCGAGGCCCGTCGCCGGATCGGAGAGATCCGGGGCGGGAAGCATCCCCACGGCCCACTCCGGCGTCCAACCGGGCAAATGCTCCGCGTACCAGCGATCCCACTCGCGGCGCAGGCGTTTCTCCGCCGCGCCGTCGGATGCGCTCTCCGCGCCCTCCGAGGCCTCGCTCTCGCCCGATTCCGCGCTCTCGGCCTTGGAAGGCCCGAACTCGGCGCTTTCCGACGTCTCGCTCTCGCCCGACTCGGCGCTCTCTTCCGCTGCGGACTCCCCGGACGCCTCTCGGACCTGGGACTCGCCGGAGGCGGCTGGCGGACCGCGCTCGGTCCGGGTCTTCTCCGGCGCGCTCTCGGGCGGACTCGCGCTCTCCGACGACAGGCTCTCTCCGTCGGTCTCCTCACGCTCGGGCGCGACGGGGGACTCCACCGACTCCGACTCCCCGGCCTCCGCGCCCGCGTGGGAGCCCTCCTCCTGCGCCGCGGCCACCCCGGGCATCGTGCCGATCAGAGCGTCCATCCGCGCGACCGTCTCGCGGACCGTGCTCGCGAGCGACCCAGCCTGAACCCACAGGATCGGCACGAACACGGCGACGAAGACCAGGAACACAAGGCCCGCGATGGCGAAGACGAACCACACCGCGCGATCGCGCGACCAGCCCTTGGCTTCCAGCCGGTCGAGAAACGGGTCCAGGATGTACGCGAGCACCAGGGCGACGACGAAAGGACTTAGGATGGCGCGCACGCGGTAGAGCAGCCAGATCGCGATCGCGACAAGGGCGAGGTAGTGCCACGAGTGGCGCAGGAGGGCGACCAGATCGAGCTTCGGGGACGACGGCTCGCTCTCCGTCATCGCGGTGCACTCCCCTCGTCATCCTCCTGCATCGCCTGGAGCGCCGCGATCGCCCGCCGGTAGAGGCGCGACACGTGCATCTGGGATATGCCCAGCCGACGCGCGATCTCGGTCTGCGAGAGCCCCTCGAGGTGCCGCCAGCGCACGATCGCCCGAAGCCGCGTCGGCAGGGCGTCGAGCAGCGCCGTGGCCTCCGTCATGGTCCGAAAGTCCGCGAGCGCCGACTCCCGATCGGCGACGACCTCCCCCAACGCGGAAGCGCCGCCCTCGCCGTCGTCGGTCACTTCATCCAGCGACGCCAGTTCATAGGCCTGCTGGCCGAGTTCGAGGGCCTCGAGCGTCTGCTCGCGGGACCTCCCGATCGCCGAAGCGACCTCCTCCACCGAGGGCGACCGCCCGAGTTCCTGGGAGAGCCGGTCCGCCGCCCGCCTGGCCGTCAGGTTCATCTCCTGGAGGCTTCGCGGCACGCGCAGCCCCCACCCGCGGTCGCGGAAGTGCTTCTTGAGTTCCCCCAACACCGTCTGCGTGGCGTACGTCGTGAACCGTACGCCCCGGTCCGGGTCGAAACGCCGCATGGAGTTCAGAAGGCCGATCCGAGCCACCTGCTCAAGGTCCTCGCGCGCCTCCCCGCGGTCGACGAAGCGCCGCGCGAGCCGCAGGGCGAGACGCTCGTAGCGCGCGAGGAGAGTCTCCCGCGCCTCCTCGCGCTCCGCGTCGGAGCCGCCGCCCTGAGCGAGGCGGAACAGCCCGCTCTCATCAGAAGGCAGAGGCATCCGCGCCGCTCCCGGGTTCTTTGGTGAGGATGAGGCGTCGGATCCCGTCCGACTCCTCTTCGCGAAACGCGTCCGCCAGCGCCTGGGCCAGGTCGAGACCCCACTGCGCCTCATCGCACTCTTCGCCCGCGCCTGCCACGTCGCCCTCGACCGTGACTTCCAGCGCCCCGTCCGCTTCGCGCAACGTCAGCGTCAGTCGTTCGCGCACAAGCCCGAGCGCGAAGCGAGTGCCGCACATCTCCTGCACCGCGAGCTTCAGATCCTCGATCTCGTCCATGCTGAAACCCAGATCCGCCGCGACCGAAGACACCAGCAGACGGGCGCTCCGAAGAAGCGCCGGGTCCCCGGCGAGGCGGAGTTCGGCAACGAGTCGCCCGCTCATGCCTCTTCCTCCGACCCCGCGCCGGAGAGCGCGGCGCGCGCTTCGGACTCGCTCTCGGTCAAGGTGAGATAGGTGTGGAGCTTCAGGATCTTCACGCTTTGGACGTGCGCGGGGCTCGTCATCACGATCGCGACGTCCGAACCGGCCTCGCGCGCCTGGCGCGTCGCGCCGACCAGGACCCCGATGCCGCGGCTGTCCATGAAGGTCACTTCCTCCAGGCAGACCAGCAGACGCTTGCCGAGGGCCAGGGCTTCGGCCAGCCGATCCTTCAGTTCCGGCGCCGTCGACACGTCCAGTTCGCCCTTCACACGCACTGCGGTGAGGGCGTCTTCCGGCTCCAGGGCTACCCGCAGTCTCGTCAAGGCACACGCTCCGTTTCCGCGCTTGGGGGGACCAGCAGCTCCGGCTGAATGGGCGCCGTCGCCGTGGGCGCCGCCTGGGGCGTTGGAGGCATGGGCGGACCCGCCGGGGCCTCTGGATGAGCCGGCGCGGGCGGGGCGCCGATCGGCGGCGGGAGCGTCGCGGCCGGTTTCGCGGCCGGCGCCCGCTCCGCCAGGTGTTCCCTCAAGGCCCGCGCCGCGGCCGACATCTCCGCCGCGAGCACCTCGGCCTTGGTGCGGATGTCGTCAAGGGCGTGCAAGAAGCGTCCGAGCGCGATGGTCAGGTACACAAGAAACACAAACCCGCAAACGATGAGCGTCCACAGTGCAATGGCGAAGGGATCGGCTTGCGCCAACGCGGAGGTCAATGGACCCCTCCTCAAGGAAGGCTTCGGGTACAGGCCCCGATTACTGTTCGCCGCCTGTGGGGGCCGACACCTTCCCCCGGCGCGGTTGACGCGCGGTGTACCTGAGCATTACAGTTAGACTGCAACTCCAGGGAGTGTGTATAGGCAGGTTGGTAGTGTATGGATCTGAGCACGCGCGACGGCAGGCGAGCCCAAGGCAAACTCATCCAGGCGGCGGCGAAAGAGGCCAACCTGTCGGCCGAAGACGTCGCCCGCATCGCCGGCTGCTCGCGCGCGCTCATCTACCAGTACTACTCCGGCGCCACCCTGGTGCAGACCGACCGCTTGCAGAAGATCGCCCGCGCGCTGGGGCGCTCCATGGCGCACTTCTTCGGCGAGGAGGGCGTGCCACCGGTCCGAGAGGCCGAGCGTGACCAGACCCCGAAACCGCCCGAGCCACAGCCGGCGGGCGTCCAGGAGCCGCAGGCGGGGCCCCGTTCGATCCCGCGGGACATCGACGCGCCCAACCTGGCGACGGTGCTCGAGGACCTGGAACAACTCGCCCGCGCCCAGTCCGGCGGCCCCGATCCGCATGGCCTGCTGGCCACCTGCCAGCGCATCATCGCGCTCTCGCGTCTCGCGGGCGACCGGAAAGCCGAGGCGGACGCGTTGTTCCGCTGCGGCCTGGCCCAGGCCGAACTCGGCAGGCATGCGGAAGCGGTTGACCCGCTCACCCGCGCGCGCGAACTCTACGCCCTCCTCGGCGACGCGTCCTCGGCGATGCATGCTCGCCAGGCGCTCGGCGCAAGCCACCATGCCCTTGGACGCTTCGACGAAGCCGCTGCGGAGTTCGTCCGCGTGGCCTCCGGCGTGGACTGGGAGTGCCGGTGGCGCGGGCGAATCGGTCTCGCCGCCCTGCACGAGCAGTCCGGCGAGTTCGACCGAGCCCTTGAGGATCTGGCGGGGGTCCTCGCCGATCTCGACGACGCGCCGAACCCGGAGAGCGCCGAGACGGCCCGCTGCTTCGCGGTCGCGAACCAGGGCAATGTCTACCTGGGTCTCGGCGAGTACGCCTCGGCCCTGGAGGCTGCGGAGGAGTGCGAGCGCTCGGCCGACCTGCTGGGGCTGGGGCATCAGCGCGTTGAGGCCCTGGTGAACGCCGGAATGGCCCTCACGGCGCTGGGCGAACTGGGCCGGGGCCGGCGGACGCTGGATTTGGCGCGGAGCCTCGCACGGGCGCTGGCGAGCGAGAGTCACGGCGTGGTGTGTCGCGCGGTGCTCGCTTGGAACGCCGCCGAGGCCGGGCGATTCGAAGAGGCGCTGGGGCTTGCGCGGGAGGCGGCGCGCGACGCCGCGCGCGGCGCGGACGACCGCACGAAGGCTCTCGCGCAGTGGATGCTCGCCCGAGTGTGCGACCATGCCGGCAAGGCCGAAGAGTCGCGATTCCACGCGGAAGAGGCGGTGCGCCTGCTGGAAGCGTCGCACCTCACCGCGGCCGCGCTCGAGGCCCGCGCGCTCCTCGACGAGGACCTCACGGGAGTGGCCGACCGCGCGCGCGAGCGCGGCGTGCGTCCCGCCGAAATGGAGGCCTGCCTCCGACAAGGCGCGCCGAACGCGCTTGAGCGCGCGCTTGCGCTAGCTAACGCGATGGGGCGCCGTGACGGCCGGATTCGCGCGCTTGCGGCGCTTGCGACCGTTGAGGCCGGCTCCGACGCGGAGCGGGGGCGCGTGCGCGAGGCCGTGGCCGAGATCGAGGCCCTAAGAGCCTCGGAGACGCCCGAGATGGAGGCCGTATTGGAGGATCCCCTGCGGTTGGCTGTGTGTCGGCGTTGGCTCGCTCTGTTGCTCGCGGCCGACGCCGGCGCCGCCGAAGAATGGCTCGATGCGACGGCGTGGCCGCCGCTCAGCGAGGCGGGACCGGCGGAGGGATGGGCGTTATGAGTCGGCCCCCGCGCGCCCCGCGCCACGCGCTCCTCGCCCTCGCCGCCCTGCTGCTTTGCGGGGGCTGCAACGACTTCCTCGACCCGTCCGGCGACAACCCCTACAGCGGGGGCAGCATCCCCACCGGCAAGGGGCCGGTGACCGCGGCCGGCTTTGTCGTGGACGCCTCGTCGGGCGCGCGGTCGGTCCTGAGCGGGGCGTCCGTGGCCATGACCGACAGCTCGGGCAAGCGTCTCACCAACCGCACCGACCGCCGCGGCGTCTTCTACATCGACGGGCTCCAGCCGGGCCTCGTGGCTTTCGAGGTCACCCGAGCCGGTTACGCGCCGTTCGAGGTGAGTGTGGACGCGCCGGCGGGGCGCTGGATCACCGCGGTCATCGCGCTGCTGGGGCGTGACGGGGCCCCCGACATGGCTCATGGAGGCGACTACGGCGACTTCGAGTTCGACGTCCCAGAGGAAATGCAGTCCGGAGACGCTCCGGTCGCTCCGACGCCCAACGAGGTCACGGAGGACTACGCGGCCTACGCCAGCTACGTCTGCGTGAGCGACGCGGTCGTGCTCGACGCAGACGCCGCGCTCATCCCCCTGGAAGCGGGACAGGCCGAACTGCACGGCTTTCTCGCCGGGGCGCACTTCCAGGAAACCGTCACCGTTCGGTCCAACTCGGGCGCGGCAGGACGGCTCGGAGCGCGCTAGCCCCGAACGGGTTCGACGTCGCGCGCCTCGACGTACGCCCGGCGCGCGTCCTTCTCGACAAGCAGCCGGCCGACGCCGGTCACGCGCACGCGTTTGCCCGCATCGTCGAGAGGGTCGAGGCTTTTCGGGCGTTCGCCGGTGATGTAGATCGCGCCCGTGTCGTCTTGGAGGATCCAGTCGCCGCGGTGAACCGGCGGACCCTCGCGCACCGGCCCCTCAAGCCCCTTGGCAAGCCAGCCGAGGTACTTGCCCTCGAGGATGAGCGGCTTGCCGCGGTAGAACCCCGGCCACTCGATCAGCTTGCCAACCTCCACCGGCGCCTCCTCCCAGCGGTAGCTGACCTCGACGGTTCGTTCGTCACGGACGAATCGAAAGTCGATCGGGAGGCTGCGGACGACGATGCTCTCGGAGAGGTACATCGCGCCATTCACGACCCTGGGCAGCTCTCCCATGTCGAGTTCGTCGCCGTCGACGCGCATGAGCTTCTTTCCGGTCGGGAAGACCAGTTCGTGGTCGGGCACGGAGATGGTGAGAGCCTTCTCCGCGTCGTCCCAGTCCAGCTTCGCGCCGAGGGCCTGATACGTATCCCGGACAGGCAAGTAGACGCGCTCCCCAACCAGGATCGGCGGGGTGGTCGTCTCGATCTCGATCGTGTTCACATAGAGGCGAATCGCGTCTCCGCTCTGAGCCGCGGCCGGAACCGCGCAGAGAACCAGAGCCGCGCACCACACAGCGCTTCTCACGCGACGATCCCCTCCCCGAAGAGAGCGCAAGCGTTCCTGGTCGTCGCCTCGGCGATCTCCTCCAGCGACTCCTCGCGGAGAGCGGCGATCGCGCGGGCGACGTGGGGCAGATGCCCCGGCAAGTTGGTCCGGCCCCTCATCGGCGCCGGGGCGAGATAGGGCGCGTCCGTCTCGAGAAGCAGCGCCTCCGGCGGGCACTCGGCGGCGACGGACTGCGTCCGGCCGGTCTTGTCAAACGTGACGAGCCCGTTGACGCCGATCCGGAGGCCGAGGTCGACGCACTCCGCCGCCAGGGCCAGGTCGCCCGGGAAGCAGTGCATCACTCCGCCCGCCTCCGGGACGCCCTCGCCACGGAGGATCGCCATCGTCTCGTCCTCGGCGCTGCGCGAGTGGATGATGATCGGCGCGTCGGCCTCGCGCGCGAGAGCGAGTTGCTCCACGAACGCTTTCCGTTGCGCCTCGCGCGGCGCGTTGTCGTAATAGTAGTCCAGACCGATCTCCCCAAGCGCCACGACGCGATCCTCCCCGAGCCACTCCCTCAGGCGACTCAGCACGTCCGGCGTGCACGTCACCGCGTCATGGGGGTGGATCCCGACCGAGCACGACACAGCGCGCTCCCGGCGCGCGAGTTCGAGAGCCGAACGCGAACTCTCGAAGTCGTAACCGACCACGACGAGAGCGATGACGCCGTTCTCCCTGGCGTGCCGAAGCACGCCAGGGACGTCGTCATACTGATCGTGGTTCAGGTGGCAGTGCGTGTCGACAAGCCTCATGACTAGTCGAGACTCACCCGCTCGCCGGTGTCCACCGACCGGATCTCGGCGCGCGCGACCTCGATGTTCAGCGCCGCCTGTTCGGGCGTGACGACCGAAGGCGTCTCGCCCTTCAGGAGGCAGTCAACGAAGTACCGGCACTCGTTGAAGTAGCCGTCGGTCGACGAGATGTTGCCGCCGCTGTCGGCCTCCTCCATCTTCTCGCCGAGTTCCACGGGCTTCGGCTCTTTCTCTCCCTCGATCGCGATCGTCATCGTGGGGCTTTGGGCGCTGCTGTAGACCACGGCCGCGTTCTCGAAGAGAACGCGGAAGCCCATTTGGAAGCCGAAGGACGTCGGAAGCGCCCAGCTTCCCTCGGCAGTCGCCGAGACGCCGTCGTACTCATAGGCGGCCAGGACCTGGCAGACGCCGCCGCGATCCGCGCGTCGGACGCCGTTCGCGTAGACGGCCTTCGGTCTGCCGAACAGGCAAGTCACCCAGTCGATGTCATGCACGTGCAGATCGATCAACGCGCCGCCGGATCGGGCCTCGTCCATCAGCCAGTTGGTCCAGGACCAAAGCGGGGGCCCGCTGAGGCGCGTGCAGTGCATCGCGAGCGGCTTGCCGTGCTCGCCCGAATCGATGATCCGCTTCAGAGCGACGTACTCGGGCCAGAACCGCAGGACGTGCGCGATCATCAGGTTCTTGCCCGACTTCTTCCAGGCCTTGACCATGCGGTCGAACTCGTCGGGGGTCATGGCCATCGGCTTCTCGCAGATGACGTTCACGCCCGCCTCGAGGGCTTTGACGGTGGCGTCAGCGTGGAGGAACGTCGGGAGGGTGATGTTCACCATGTCGAGGCTCTCGGCGGACAGGGCCTCGTCCAGACTCGCGTACGTCTTGGCGCCGATCTCCTCCGCCGCTTTGTCGCGCTTCGCCGGGTCGACGTCGACGATACAGGCTATCTCCGCCCCGGGGATACGCCCCATCACGCCCGTATGCGTCTTGCCCATTACTCCATAGCCAACGATCGCTGTGCGCATTGCTGAAGCTT
>CAZCER010000125.1:0-9869 GCA_964497385.1 uncultured Armatimonadia bacterium
CCGCACGCAGTACTACTGGGTCAACGCGATGGAGGGCCACATGGCCCTCGACAACCCGGAGATCCTCCGCCGCGGCCTGGACGCCATTCTGGGCGAGATCCGCGAGCGCCGCGACGCCCTCGACCCGATCGGCCCGGACGCCCCGGAGAAGGGCGTCTGCTACGAGACCTGCGAGATGAGTCTCATCGCTCTGCAGGGCTTCATCGAGCGTTACGCGGACCTCGCGCGCGAGCTGGCCGAGACGGAGACCGATCCGGCGTGGCGCGCGGAACTCGAGGCCATCGCCGAGTGCTGCGCCCACGTCGCCCATGGCCCCGCCCGCACGTTCCGGGACGCCGTCCAACTCATGTGGTTCTGCTTCCTCGGGGTCTGCTTCGAGGCGGGCGAGAGCCATCATTGCTTCGGCCCCGGCCGGATCGACCAGTATCTGCTTCCCTATCTCGAGGCCGACCGCGCGGCGGGGCGCTCCGACGAACCACTCGTCGATGATCTGCTCGACCAGGTTCTCCTGAAGTGCAACGAGTTCGCGGGCGATGAGATGAGCGCCCTGATCGTCGGGATCGGCGGACGCAAGGCGGACGGATCGGACGCCACCAACGAACTCTCCTACCGCTGCCTTCGCGCGAGCGACCGAGTGCGGATGTACTTCCCCGGCCTCGACATCGCGTGGCACAAGGACATGCCCGACGACTTCGTTCGCGAGGCTTGCGCGCTTCTCCGCAACGGCAACGGCCAGCCCTCGTTCTTCGCCGATGAGACGATCATCCGAGGACTCGAACGCCACGGGGTTCCGTACGAGCACGCCGTGGATCATCTCCCGAGCACCTGCACCGAGACCTCCATCCAAGGCCGCACGAACCCCTGGGTCGCCTGGCCGTACATGAACCTCGCCCTCTCCTTCTTGGCCGCCCTCAACGGCGGCAAACGCCTCGACAACGGGGAGCCCTGCGGCCTGGAAACGGCGCTTCCGGAGACCTGGGAGGACCTGGTCGAGGCCACCGACGCCCAAGTCCGCCACACCGCGCGCGAGGCCGTGCGGCAGGGCGTCTTTGACCAGGCCCAGGCGGCGCGGGCGCGTCCGTTCCCGCTCCTCTCCTGCTTCATCGCAGGCTGCCTCGAGTCCGGTCGGAACATCAGCCACGGCGGCGCGCTGTACAACTTCCTCCAGCCCGAAGCCGTGGGCGTCGCGAACGTCGTCGACTCCCTCGCGGCCCTGAAGACCCTCGTCTTCGACCAGAAGGCCGCAAGCCTGGAGGAGTTCCGCGCCGCTCTCACCGCGAACTGGGAAGGCCACGAGGCGCTGCGCGCCCGCGTCGAACGCGACTGCCCCAAGTACGGCAACGACGATCCTTGGGTGAACGACCTCTTCGCGCGCTGCGCGGGCGCGTGGTGCGAGGAGATCGAGGGCCGCCCGAACTACTTCGGCGGACCCACCTTCCCCGGCTTCCTGGGCTGGACGGTCTGGCTCTGGTTCGGGGAACAGACCCCGGCCACGCCCGACGGGCGCCGCGCCGGCGATCCGCTCGCGCATTCGCTCGCCCCTCGGAGCGGCGTCCGCCTCAAGGGCACACCGTCGACGCTCCTCTCGGCCTCGGGCTTCGACCACTCGCGCGGGCTCGGGGGCGTGACATTCAACGTCCGCTTCAGCGCGAAGGCTCTCGCCGAGGAGGCCGGCCCCGACCGCCTCAAAGCCATCGTCGAGACCGCGCTCGGACAGGTCGGCATCTACATGCTCCAGATCGACATGGTGAGTTCCGAGACCCTCCGCGAGGCCCAGCGAGAGCCCGACCGCTTCGCCGACCTGCTGGTGCGCATCGGCGGGTACCTCGTGCCCTTTACGCTGCTCGACGAGAAGGGCCAAGAGGACGTCATCCGACGGGCGGAACTCGACCTGTGACGGAGTCGGAACGCGACACCCTCCGCGCCGCGACGGGCGTTGTGTTCGCCGTGGACGAGACCGCCATGCACGACGGGCCGGGCCTCCGGATGCTCGTCTACCTCAAGGGCTGTCCGCTCCGGTGCGTGTGGTGCCATAGCCCCGAGTCGCAACGTCCGGAGCCCGAGGTCGTCTGGTACGCGGGCCGCTGCCAGGCCTGCGGCGCGTGCGTTGAGGCTTGCCCCGAGGGCCTGCGGGGGCCGGACGCGGTCGGAACCGGCGCGTGTCGGCTCTGCGGCGCGTGTGTTCGCGCTTGCCGAAGCGGCGCGCTGGAGATCAAGGGCGAGGTTCTCTCGGCGGGCGCCCTCGTGGACCGAGCCCTCCGACAGAGGGGCTTCTTCGAGACGAGCGGCGGAGGGGTCACGCTCAGCGGCGGGGAGCCGACCGCGCAGCCGAAGTTCGCCCTGGCTCTCCTCACGCTTCTCCGGTCCGAGGGCGTCCACACCGCGCTCGAGACCTGCGGCGTCGCCCCGTGGAGGACGCTCAGACGCTTCGTGGGCGTGACCGACCTGTTTCTCTACGATCTGAAGCACGCCGACAGCACGGAGCACGAGCGGCTCACGGGCGCGCCGAACGGCTTGGTGTTCGAGAATCTCGGGCGGCTTATCGAGTGCGGCGGCGAGGTGATCGCGCGCGTGCCCTGCATCCCCGGTCTGAACGACTCGCGCGAGAGCATCCGAGCGCTGGCGCGCGCGGCGCGCGATCTCGGCTGCCGGCGCGTGTCGCTTCTCCCGTACAACCCCGCGACTCCGGGCAAGTACTCCTGGCTCCGACGCGAGTTCACTCTCGGCGACCTCACGCCCCAGACCACGGACGCGATGCGCCGCCTCGAGTCCCTCGCCGAGGCGGAAGGGCTCGAGGTCGCGCCGCAGTAGGGCTCGGCGGGCGGTTCGCCCGAGGCCGGTCGCGCGCTCGCACGCAACGCCGGGCGTTGACGACCGTCGCCGGTCAGTCCTCAGGCTGAAGCAGAACCACCCAGTCATGGCCGTGGTCCGGCGGGGTGAGCGCCGCCTCGCCCTTGTAGTCCGCCGTAACGGTTCCGCCGTCGCGCTCCGTCGTCTCCACCGGGTCGAAGTGCGTCACGCGGTACGCATGGGCGGGCGCGAGTTGCCGGAGCGTGACCGGCCACGGCTCGAGGAAGTAGAAGACGCGCTGGCCCTCGGCAACCCCGATCGCGCACGGCGGAACCACCTCGCCTTGCGCGGCGGCCGCGTCGGCCCACGCGGCCCACGTGAAGTGAGGCTGGAAGGTCCACCACGGCAGCGTCTCGAGCCAGCGCTTCCCGGCCGCGATCTGCCGCCCGCCCGGGAGGTGCATCGCCTCGTTCCAGGGGATCGAGCCGTACCCGCCGCTTCCGGGCGTCGGTGAGGGGCCGTGCGGCTGGCCCTCCCGGTTCACTTGCCAGATCCCGTTCGCGCCGTAGGTGTGGCCCGCCGCCCCGCTCATCATGCAGAGCCAGAACATCGCCCGCGTCTTCTCGGCCGGAATCCGATCGAGAAGCATCTCGTAGCTGGCCTCGCCGTTCACAACGGGCATCGTCGGGAAGGCCGCGCGGCTCTGAACGACGGTGCGCACCGCCGCGGCCTCGACGTCTCGACCGGGGCCGTCGTGCGGCGTCTGCAGAAGGTCGATGTCGAGCAGCGCCTCGTCGTTGACGGCGTGTCGAGCCGAGTAGGCGTTGATGGCCGTGGGGTGGATCGTGAGGATCCGCCGCCAGGGGTCGGTCGCTCGGATCGTCCGCATGACCTCGCACCAGCGCCGCGCGGCGGCCTGATCGTCGTACGGGAAGCCCTCCGCCTGGTAGTAGGGGAGGTTGGCCTCTCCCGCGGCGCACCAGGCGACAGGCCAGGCGGCATAGCGGGCGATGAGGTGCCGCCAGTGGGCCTTCAGGTTCTCCTCGCCCATCCAGGGCATGAAGTAGCCCCAGGCCCCCACGATGCACGGGACCAGCCCCTCCTCGACGAGATGGCGGAGCCGGCGGTCCGCGGCGGCGAAGTACTCAGGCCGGATGGCGGCGTACCGCTCCTCCCAGGGGAACCCGGCCTCGTTCGCGCCGCGCGGATCGAACGGCGGCATGTCCGGGTACAGCCCCGCGACGATCTGCACGACGTTGAAGCCCTTGGCCTTGCGGTCGCCCGCGAGCAAGAGGAACTCCTCCGGCCAGCGCAGCCGATTGCAGAGACCCATCCACCAGGTGTCGCCGAGCCAGAGGAACGGCGTCCCGTCGGCGTGCTCCAGGTGTCGCTGGTCCCGGGCGACGCGGATCGGACCGTGACGGTAGAGCGGGTTGTCACCCGTGTAGGGCGTGACCTCCACCGAGCCGCGGCGTCCATGAAGGCCCGGGTCGCCGACGGCGCTCGACTCCGTGGACCAGCGATGCGCGCCGCACTGGGGCGAGGCGTACCGGACCTTCCAGACGTCGCCGCCGGCCCAGAACGCCGGCGCGCGACGCATCGTGCCGTCCGGTTCGGTGAACAGCGCGTCGAGGGCGACGGTCCGGAACGGGTCGTCGTGACGCGCCTCCGCCTGAAAGGTCAGTTCGATGGGGACGTTCGCTTGGGTCTCCAGTGACTCCATGGCAGGGCTCCTCGCTCTCGGCGCGGGCAATGGCGCTCGGAGGCACGTTCTCCGGGCCGTTGCGGCTCCCTGCCGAATCTTCGAAGCGGGCGAACGGACGCCGGAAGGCGATGGCGCGCGCGGCGAAGAAGGCGGCAACTCACGCGACGGCGCGCTTGAGAGCCGGAACCACCGGCGCGGAGAAGCGTTCCTCGCGAGAGGGCGCCGTCTCGGAGAAACCGTGGAGCATGAAGCAAGGGGAGTCGCCGCATGGTGAAGACGTGCCGGGCCATCCAGATCGTCGAGCCCGAGAAGGCCAAGATCGTCGAGATCGCCGTACCCGAGCCCGCGCCCGATGAGGTGCTGATCCGCATCGAGGCGTGCGCGACGTGCACGAACTGGGAACTCAAGACCTGGCGCGGTGTGGACATCTTCGGCGCCCCGGTGGCCGTCTACCCGAAGAACCCCGGCGCGCCCGGGCACGAGGCGGCGGGCACGGTCGTGGAGTGCGGCGCCGAGGTCGAGGGCGTCAAGATCGGCGACAAGGTCGCCATCATGGGCAGCCACCGCGGGCCCGAGAACGACGCGCACGCCGAGTACGTGACCCGGCCGGCCGCCCACCTCGCCCACCTCGCGCCGGACACGGACCCGGTGCTCGCCGCGCCGCTTGAGATGGGCCTCTGCGTCGTGCGCTCGCTCGAGGTCGCGGGCGACGTCGCGGGCCGGAACATCGCGGTCGTGGGCCTCGGGCCCGCCGGCGTGATGCACCTCCAGCTTCTCCGCGCGGCCGGCGCGGCGCACACCGTCGGCATTGACGCGGAGCCCGCTCGGCTCGAGGCTGCGGCGCCGTTCGCCTCCCAGGTCGTCGATGGCCGCGAGACCGAGGAGGTCGAGCGCCTGGGCGAGCTGGGCGTCACGCTTGCCTTCGACTGCTCCGGGAACCCCAAAGGCCTCGCGACGGGGCTCCGGCTCGCGCATGAGGCGCTCATCGTCTTCAGCGTGCCCGACGGCGACATCACCTGGGGCAAGCCCGAGTGGTTGCGCGGAGTCGCGATCCGCCCGTACCACTGGCGCGGCGGCGACCAGTTCGCGTGCCTTCGGCAGGCGGCCCGTCACCTCGCCGAGGGGGTTCTCGACACCCGCCCGCTGGTGGGGGCCGTACTCCCCTACACGCGCTACGAGGAAGGCCTCACGATGCTCGCCGAGCGCAAGGCCCTCAAAGTCGTGTTTCAAGGGTGGGAGTAGACGCGTACAAGGCCCCGCGAGCCCTGTGCCCCCGCGCGAAGCGTCGAGGTGTTCGCCCCGGACCGAACGCACCGGGCGGGGCAGGCAAAGGGCCGTTCGCGTTCAGGCGCTACCTCACGCGACCTCGCTCGTCCGGACGGACGCGGGAGGTGAGGAGCCTTGCACTGGACGGAGTCGGGCGACCAACTCATCGCTGGTGGCTCCTCGATGCCCATGCGCTTGGTCTGCTTGCTCCTCCTCATCGTGCTCGCGATCATGGCCGGGGCCCAACTCCCGCGCGTCGCCCGCTTGCTCCGCGAACGCCGCGGGAAGCCGCGGAAGAGGCGCAAGCCGTTCCACCTCAGGCGGCTCCTCCGACCCAGGGTACTGTGGCAGGCAGCGGCCGTAGTCCTCATCTCGCCTCTCGCTCTGGGGCTGCTCGTGTTCCTCGTGTTTGGGGCGTTCCTCGCCCACGACAGCTCGGTCGTCGTCGACCGCTCCGAAGGCGCCGTGACGCTTACACGGACGACATGGTTCGGCTGCACCCGGACCGTCGTGCCGTTCGGCGAGATCCGCTCTGTGGAGACGCGTGTTTGGCAGCCGACTGGGAGCCGCTATGAGCCACCGAACAGCACGCACCGGGTCGTCCTGATCCTTGCCGACGGGCGAGAGTTGCTCATGCCCGGCGCCATGGAGGGCGCATCCCACGCCGAGGCGACGGCGGAAGCCGCAGCGCGCCGCCTACGGGAGTTCATGGATCTGCCGCAGTCGCTGCCATGAACTGGGCCCAACAGGGCGACACACTGAGCATCCATGTCGGGGCGGCAGGCGAGCGCGTGGGCGGGGCGTTCATGCTTGCCCTTTTGGGCTTGCTCGTGGTTCTCGGCTGGATGGGATCGCGACGTGACGCCAAACAGGGCAAGCGCAGGAAGCGCGGCTGGCTCCGACGCGAAATCCGAAGGCCTCGCCTCTGGATGTGCGCCGCGCTCGGCAGGCGCCCTCGCTCCCTACCTCCCGACGTTGCTGTGGATCCACTCCCCGAAGCCCACGTCGTGCTCGTTCGTCCACGTGTGCGGGTGCTTGACGGGGAGGTTCGCCTGCAGCAGGTCCTCGAGTTTGCGAACCATCGCATCGCGGGGCCCCTTGCGCTTCCGGGCCACATCGTCGAGTTCGGCGGGGTCGCGGCCGAGATCGTAGAGTTCCGGCTCCGCATCGCGCTTCGCCGTGTTGATCAGAAGGTTGTACTTCTGCGTCCTGACCGACGCGTAGTCGCCCCACCCGGTGATGACGTGATCGCGATGGCGCTTCCGCTTCCCCAGCGCGAGCGGCCAGACGCTTCGGCCGTCGACCTCCACGTGGTTCAACCCGAACCAGTCGAGGATCGTCGGCATCAGGTCGTGGTTCTCGACGAGAGCGTCGACGCGCTTCCCGACGAACTGCGGGTCGGGGTGGCGGACGATGAGCGGGACCCGCGTGTTGAAAGCGTGCAGATGCTGCGGGCTCTTCCCGAAGCGGCCCTTGTCGAAGAGTTCGGTGCCGTGGTCGGCGGTGACGACGAGGATCGTGTTCCGCATCAGCCCGCGCTCCTCGAGTTCGTCCACCAGGCGCCCCAGCCACTTGTCCGCGAACGAGACGTACCCGAGATAGAGCGCCCGGGTGCGCGCGACCTCTTCGGCGGTGAACTTGTCGAACGGCTTGCCCGCCATCTGCGGATAGATGAAGTCCTTCACGCCGTTCGGGGCCGGGAAGTAGCGATCGGCGAAGCGTGTCGGCGGGTCCCAGTACTCGTGCGGGGTGAAGCTGTCCACCCAGAGGAAGAAGGGTTGCTGCTCCGAGGCTTCATCGACGAACTCCACCGCCCGCCGGAACACCTTGGCGACGAAGTAGTCCTCCTCCGTCGCGCGGGAGCGCACGTTCAGGAGATACTGCGCGAAGCTCGGGAGCTTCTCGGGCGAGGCCGCGGCGTCTTCGACGTAGGGCGTCATGTCCACGCTCGCAAGCGGCCCCACGCGCCAGCGGTCGCTCTCCTGCCCGCGGATGAACTCGGTTGCGAGGAAGCCGCGAACGAAGTTCATCGTGGACTTGAACATGTGGTAGGTGTCGGACACGAGGCCGGTCAGGACCCCGTGCGACGCGAGAATCTCGGCGAGCGTCGTCTGCTCCGGCGGCATGGCGTGCCAGCCGTGGCAGTGCGGGAACGAGCCGCGATCGTCCATCTCGAACCGCCAGGGGTAGCTCCGCATCCCGGTGAACAGCGCCCGCCGGACCGGGATCGTCGGAAGCCCCTCCGCGAAGACGGAGTCAAAGAGACACGACTCCGAGCGGATCCGATCCAGGTTCGGCGTGTACAGCTTCCGAGGATACGTGCCGTCCGCGACATCAGCCCTCAGCGTATCGAAGCAGACCACGACTACATTCATGCGCGCGCCCCTTCCCTGCCGGCCAAGCCGGCGGCTTACTGGTCGCCCACCGGCGGCAGTCCGACCATGCGCTCAACCGCCGCCAGTTCGTCGATCTCATCCAGCCACTCGTAGTCCTCAGGGCGTTCGGGGTCAAACAGCGTGTTCGGCTCATTCCCGTTGCATTGCGTCCAGACGCCGGCCTCGGTGGCCGCGTTCAGGAGTTCGATCGCGTGTCCCTTCTCCTCTCCATGCACGTGATCGCGCTGCTTCTGGAGCCTCAGGTAGCGGCACTTGAGGTCCGGCATGAAGAGCACCGCCTGCCTCTCGGCCCAGAACTCCGGGTGCTCCTCGGGGGGGACGAAGTCGCGCCAGATGTCCATGGTCTGACGCGTTCCGGAGGGGTAACAGATGTAGCCCGCGCTCGACGGGCCCTCCATGTCGATGAGATACCGCACGCCGAGTTCCGGGTGGCGCGCGAGACACCCCGCGCCCATCGTGATCCCGTACGAGAACGTGAAGACCCCCACGTTCTCGGGATCGGCTTGCGGGAGCGTCTTCGCCCACTCGATCACGGCGGCGAGGGCGTCCTGCCCGGCGTGGCCGTTGTAGTCCTCCTCGCCCTCGCTCCTCCCCCGGCCCGGCGCGTCGAAGGCGACGGAGACGCAACCGGCGCCGGCAAGCCGTCGTCCGACCCGCCGGTCCAGGCGGAGGCCCGGGCCGATCCCGCCCGGGACGAGCACGACGACGGGGTAGGCGCCGGGTTCGCTCGGGGCCGTCGCGAGAGCGCGTACGCGGGCGCCTCCAGGACCTGGGAGCCACGCATACTCCGTCGTCAGGACCTCATAGGGGGGCTCGGCGAGAGCGGAAGGACCGAAGGCGAGCGGGAGGAGCGCCACGACCGCGAGCAATCGCGCACACGGAGAGCACACCGTTGGCACCTCCGACGATGGGTTGGCCTGCAGGGTCCTCCTTCGCCGTGGGCTTAGGGTTCCCTGGTCGATTCGTGGGGGGACTAGTTCCGACTGAAGGGGTAGGGGCCCGCCGCGTCTTGCTCCCCACGCAAAATGCGCATCGCGGCCCGGAGACTGTCGAGTTCGCAGATCTCGCGCCGGAGGATCGTCGAAGCCATGTGCATCCGCCGCTCGACGTCGGTCTCCTCGAGGAGCATCTGCTTCTGGCGCGGCGGGACGAGGAGCGCGGAGCAGATCAGGTTCAGCCGGGACTGCACGTTCGGCGGAAGCTGGATCTCGTGCGGCAGGGGAAGCGCGAGAGACGCGTACCGGCGAAAGCGCTGCGAGAGATCCTCCAGCGCGCGCCCCGCCTCGGGGCTCCCGAAGTCGAAGGGGTCGTCTTCCACCAAACTCACGCGGGCGATCATGAAAGGGGCGTCTTGCACGATCGCCTCGATCTGGAACCGCTCGCTCCCCTCCCCGATCGCCTCGATGGTCCCGCCTTCGCGCCGCACGTGGTCGCGAACGACGGTGAGCGTGCCAACGCGCGAAACGGCCGCTTCGCCGGACTCGCCCACCTCCACCAGCACGACGCCAAACGGCTCACCGTGATCCAGGCTGTGGCGCACCACGGCGTGGTGCACCCCCGCGCTCACGCGCACGGGCATCAGCGTGCCCGGGAAGAGCACGGTCTCCGAAGGAAAGAGAGCCACGTTGAAAGTGCCCATAGCCGCGTACTCAGCTCCGGTCGCGAGCGCCTCTCACCGAATCGTATCAGAAGAGGTGCTCGGCGAACCACCG
>CAZCER010000126.1:0-9843 GCA_964497385.1 uncultured Armatimonadia bacterium
CGCCCTCGGGATCGCCATCGCGATCGTGCTCGTCCTGCCGCTCATCAAGGGCGATCTGCTCGGGCTCTTCCGGAAGGACGGCATCTCCCATTGGGGCCACTTCGCGGGCTTCGGGTTTGGGTTCGTGCTTTTCCGTCTCCGGCTCATGACGCGCGCGCTCAGCTTCCGCTTGCCGCGCCGCGCCCGCTCCGAACCGACGCCGACGTAGCACAGCCGCCCCGGCTGTGAGGTCACGGCCGCAGCACCTCGCCCCGCGTCGGGCCCGCTTTCGCGCCGGAGGCGATCAGCGGCCTCCCGGCGACGAACACGTACTCGATCCCGACCGGGTACTGGCACGGCTCCTCAAAGGTTGAGCGCTCCGCGACGGAGTCGGCCCGGAAGACGGTGATGTCCGCGATCTTTCCCGGCGCGATGAGGCCGCGATCGGGCACGCCGAAGATCGCCGCCGGCAACGAGGTCAGCTTCCGGATCGCCTCAGGCAGCGCGCTCCCCCGCCCCTCGCGGCTCCAACGCAGGACCTTCGCCGGCGTCCCGAACGCGCGGGGATGGTTCGACATCGGCGGCTCGTCGATGTTGACGCCCGCGTCGGAACCGACGCAGCAGTGCGGCAGACGGAGAATCTCCGCTTGGTGCTCATCAAGCATCGCGTTGCCGTAGATGGCGGGGCCGCCCCCGCCGTCGTTGCTCGCGAGCACGAGGTCGATCACCATCTCGGCGGGAGTCCGACCCCGCTCCCGCGCAACATCGGCGATCGTCCGGCGATGGACGCCCTCGATGTCGCGCGAGAGCGTCAGGATGTGCTCGGGCGAACTCGGGTCCTGAAGCGTGACGCCGATCTCCTCGAGGAGACGGTCGCGGTTGGCCGGATCGGCGCAGACCTCCTTCGCTCTCCCACCCTCTTTGGCCCACAGCGGCAGGAGCATGTTGAGGCCGGTGCCGGAGGCGTTATAGGGGTAGGCGTCACACGTGACGGGCAGCCCCTCCGCGCGCGCTTCCTCGATGATCTCGAGCATCTCTCCAAAGCGCGCCTTGCCCTCGCGTCCGGCGGACTTGAGGTGCGAGATCTGAAGCTGTACGCCGCTCTCCCTGGCCCACAGAAGCGTCTCGCGCGTGGCCTCGATCACCCTCTGCCGCTCATTGCGGCGATGCACCGCGATGAGCCGCCCCATGTCGGCCGCCACGCGCGCGAGTTCCGTCACCTCGTCGGTCTGCGCGAAGAGCGACGCTCCATACGGACCCCACGAGAGACCGATCGCGCCGGCCTCGAGCGCCTCCCGCGCCATGCCGCGCATGCGGTCCAGCTCCTCGGCCGTGGGCGAGCGATCCAGCGCGCCGACAACCTGGTTGCGAATGGGGTTGAGGCCCGCCAGACACGCATAGTTGATGGCCGGCCCGAACGCCTCGACCTCATTCAGATGCGCGGCCATGTCGGAGCGGCCGCCTCCGCAATTGCCCCCGACGACCGTGGTCACGCCCTGCCGCCCGACATGCTCGCCGAAACCGTCCCAGGTCACGGCGTTGTCATAGTGCGTGTGCACATCGATGAACCCGGGGGCCACCGTGAGGCCCGAGGCGTCCACCCGCGGCGCATCCGCCGAAACCTCCAGGCCCGCGCCCACCGCCTCGATGCGCCCGTTCCGCACCAGCACGTCGCACGTCTTCGGCGGGGCGCCCGTGCCATCGAGCACCTCACCGCCCGCGATCAGCACGTCGCCGTTCGCTAAGTCATCCACCCGCGCGGTCTCGCTTGCCATGGCGGTCTTCGCCTCCGAAAGCTAGATGTCTCCGTCACCGGGCTTCCGCGTCACCACAAACGGCTCGGCGTACGGTTGCACAGCGGAACGATCCAAGCGCGCCACCGCTTCGCCCACACTCACGAACGAGGGCGGCACACGGAGGTCACGATCCAGATCGCAGAGGGGTGCGAGCGCGAACGCGCGCTCAAGAAGCCGAGGATGCGGGATTGTCAGACGCTCCGTCTCGATCTCCCGCTCCTCGATGAGCAGCACGTCGAGGTCGATCGGACGCGGCCCCCAGCGCTCCACCCGCTCCCTCCCCATCGCGGCCTCGATCGCGAGACACGCGTCGAGAAGCTTCTCGGGATCCAGAGAGGTCAGCACTTCGGCGCACGCGTTCAGAAAGGGCGGCTGGTCCGTGACTCCCACCGGCTCCGTTTCGTAGACCGGCGAACAGCGCACGACCTCGATCCCGGGCGTGGCGGACAAACGCTCCAACGCCGCGGCCAGCGCGCCCGCGCGGTCGCCCAGGTTCGCCCCGAGGCCGAGGTACGCCCGCGCTAAGCTCACCGCGCCACACTCCAGCGCGGCCGTCGCGCGATGGCGTCCGCCATCGTCCGCACCTCGGCGAGTTCCTCCACGTCATGCACGCGCACAACGTCAGCCCCGCGCGCGACCGCGAGCGCCACCGTCGCCGCGGTGCCCCAGAGGCGCTCGTCGACAGGCCGGTCGAGGGTGGTTCCGATAAAGGCCTTCCGCGAGGGTCCAACCAGAACCGGACACCCGCACATCCCGCGAAGGAGGTCGAGCTGGTTCATCAGGTCGAGGTTGTGCTCCCTCGTCTTGCCGAACCCGATGCCGGGATCCACCAGGATGCGGTCCCGCGCGACGCCCGCGCCGATCGCGGCCGCGACGCGCCGGTTCAGAAACTCCGCGACCTCGCCGACCACATCGCCGTACTCCGGGTTCCGCTGCATGGTCTCCGGAGTGCCGCGCATGTGCATGAGGCAGACGGCGACCCCAGCGTCCCCCACGAGTTCAAGCATCCGCTGGTCGGCCAGGGCGGTCGTGTCGTTCACGATCTCGGCGCCGGCCTCGACCGCGGCCTTGGCGACGGCGGGCTTGCGGGTGTCGATCGACACGGGAACGCCGAGGGAAACAAGGGCCTCCACCACCGGGATCGCGCGCGCGAGTTCTTCGGCCTCCGGAGTAGGCTCCGCTCCCGGTCGCGTGGACTCGCCTCCCACGTCGAGGATGTCGGCGCCGGCGTCCACCATCCGTCTGGCGCGCTCCACCGCGGCGGCGACGTCGGCCCCGAGACCGTCGCCCGAGAAGGAGTCGGGCGTCGCGTTGATGATCCCCATGAGGTGCGTCTTCTCGCCCCATGTGAAGGTCGCGCTCTCGAGTTCAAGCGGCGCGGGGTGCGAGTGCTTCCCCGCGCGAACCAAGCCCTCGAGGCGCCTGCCCAGTTCCTTCAGCTCTCCACCGTAGGCGTCCAGCGCCTGGCAAGTCTTGCAGAGCTGACGGAGAGTGCCCATCAGAAGGACGGGCACCCGCTCGGCCTTGAGGTCCATGGTCTCCTTGGGGAAGACGACCTCGCCGCCCTTCGCAAGCGCCTCCTGCTTCAGGGTAAGGGCGACCCGAAGCGGCGTGTCGGGGAGAAGCACCGCCAGGTGCATGCCCTTCGGAGCCATGACGCTCACGGACCACTTATCGGCCCCGATCGCGCGCACGGCGGCGGCCACGTCGTCAACGCTTGAGAACGAGCAGATTCGCACTGTGCCGTTCGTCCCTCTCTCGCGAACGCGGAGCTACGCCTCGCGCGCCGCCCGGGCTTCCCTCAGATGTCGCTCGATGGCCTCGGACACCTCGTCCTCGAACGCCTCGAGCACCAGGGGGCCGTGTCGCCAGGTCGGATGCGTCCTAAGCGTCTTCGGTTCCTTCGCCGCTTCATAAACCGCAAGGCCGTCCTCGCCGCCGAAGAGCAGATCCCGCTCCGCGGAGATGACGAGCAACGGCGTTGGAGCGATCGAACCGGCGACCGCCTCGCCAACCGTGAAGTTCTCGAGACTCGCTTCCTCGGGACGGGCGAGACACCCTCCCTGCAGCCGGGTCGCGAGACGCCCGAGAGCGTTCATGTAGTAGCGCGCGACCTTCCGGAGCGTCGCCGCGCGCCCGAGAGGACTGACCGCCGCAACGCTCGCGATGTCTCGGTCGGTCGATGCCACTCGAAGCACGGCCATGGCGCCGATCGAGAAGCCCAGCAGATGCACGCGGGCGTAGCCCTGCGCGCGCGCCCAGGTCACGGCGGCTTCCACGTCGCGCCACTCGAAGCCGTCGACTTTGCCCTCGGAGGCGCCATGGCCGCGCACATCGAGATGCAGCGCGTCCGCAAGAGCCGAGAGGCGCTCCGCGAGTCGGAGCTGGCTCTTCCTCCTAGCCGAGGCGCCGATGCTGTGCGTGACGATCAAGAGGTCGCTCCGTCCGCTCGACGAGTGGTACCCCGCGATCCGAAGGCCGTCCTCGGTGGTGAGAACCACGTCGACGGTCCCTGGAGGGAAGCTGCCGCGCTCCAAGACGTGCCAGATCGCGGACGCAAGCAGGGCGAGAGCGAACGGGAGGGCGACGAGAGGCGCGAGCTTCCAGATCCCCGGCAGCCAGAGCAGGCAGGCGAGGGTGGGAATGAAGGCGATGAGGCCCGTGACGAGCTGAGCGGTCTCCCTGGTATCAAGTTTGCGACTCAAAACTTGCAGATACCATGCAAGGGCTGTTGCACAAGCCACAATGGCAACGCAGAGCAGCCGCCATGGCAGCCCCGGCCAGGCGTCATTCGCGAGCCAACCGGACAGGAGCGCCAGAGCGATGAGCGCGCCCCGCAGAAGCTTGTCGCTCCACTGGCCCGCCCGCGTCTGGGCTATCGCTTTGCGCGCGAGGAGCCAGGCCCCGAGCAGCGCGCCGAGCGCCCCAAGGGCCAGGAGCACCTGCAACACGTTCGCCACGGCAAGAAGCCCTCTCAATCAGCGCGCCCGGAACCAGAACGGCCCGAACCGCGCGATGCGTTCGAGTCGGTTCGCTCCGCCGAGAATGAGGGCAGGGGCGACTGCGCGCCGCTCCCGCCCTACCCTGGCGCCGGCAGCGCGACCTTCTGGCCGAACGTCCGGGCGAGGCGGATCGCCTCCATGCACATCCCTACGGCGTGGTAGTCGAGCTTCCACTCATCGCCCTTGTACGGGTCCGCGGGGTTGGCTTCGACGTACCAGCCGCCGTACTCGGGGTCGATCAGACGCTCGCGCCAGAAGGCGATGTTCGCGAGAAGCGGCTCCGCGAGATCATCCCTCTTGCGCCGGAGGGCCCAGTGCAGAAGCGCGCGCGTGAACTCACACTGCTCCCACCATCCTCGATGCGCGCGATCCTCCGGCGAGGTCGGCGCGCCGGAGTGGACCCGCGTCCGGACCCCGCCGTCACTGGGGTCGTAGCCGGCCTCGAGCGCGTACCGGATGAGACCCTCCGCGTGAGTCAGATGGAGAGGGTGGAGACCGCGATCGACGGCCTGAGAGAGCAGGTACGCCCACTCAGCCTGGTGCCCGATGTTGATCCAACCGCCCTCGGCCGACGGAAGCTCGCGCCAATCGGAAGTGAACAGCTCGGGCAGCGCGCCGTCGGCGGAGCGCACCAGGCGCCCGAACACGAAGTCGGCCACTTCACCCGCGTCGCTGTAGATGCGCCCCATGCCCTCGAGGTCGCCGAGAGCAAGCAGCGCCTCGAAGAGGTGCATGATCGGGTTCTGCGTCTTGACGGGAACGTCGAGCCCCTCCGAGAAGTCCTCGGAGGTCTCCGGGAGGAACCCGCCGTGCGAGTCGCTCAGGCGCGCGCGCAGAGTCTCCCAGGTCTCGAGAGCGTCGTCGCGGCACTCGGAGGAGCCGAGGCAGCGTGACGCGTGCGAGAGCCCGAAGATGACGAAGGCGTGGCCATAGGCGTTCTTCGTGCGGCTCACGGGGGAGCCGTCCATTCCGCAGGACCAGAACCATCCGCCGTAACGCGCGTCTCGGAAGCACCGCCGCAGCGCTTCGGCGCCCGCCGCGACCGCGTCACGGTAGGCCCCGTCGGCGGTGAGGGCGTAGCCAACGGAGAAGTTGTAGAGAAGCCGGCTCTGCGAAACCAGCGTGGGCTGCGCGCCGGGCGCGCGCCGCCACTCGCGATCCAGGCGCGGGTGGAAGAGGCCGCTCTCGTCGACCGCGGCTTCGAGCCAGTGAGGCAGGATGTCATCGAGCAGGTGGCGCTCGAACCACGATAGGTCCAGAACCATCGAACGCCTCCCTATCGCCCCCTCGGAAGCTGTTCGCCGCGGAGCGGCGGGACGCCTGTCGGTGCGCTCGCGCGGCTCGCGTTCACCGCGCCGGCGGGTCCTCGACGGAGGGCTCGAACCGCAGAGCGTAGAGGTCGGCGTCCTCCAAGACGAAACGGAGCCTGATAGGCTGGCCGGCGAGAGCGCTCACCTCGCCGGCGTGGGCGCTCCAGCGGACCACGTGATCGAGGCTGTCGCCGAAGACCGGCGCGCAGTCCTCTAGTCCATAGCCCGGAAGCGGATGACCTTGAGCGTCTTGGATTTCGACACGGATGCTCCCGGCGGCGGAGGTCTCGGCGTTCAGCGAGAGGCGCTCGCCCTGGAAGACGATGGGCTTGCTGACGAACTGGCCGCCGGACAGCGGAGCGTTCACCGAGACGAAGCCGTCGAGCCGAAGCGCGTAACGCCGTACGCTGGTGTCGGTCCCTTCCCAGTAGCCCTCTGTGGCGTAAAGCGACATCTCATTGGGCGCGTCGTCGAGATCCGCCTTGGTCTCGACCAATCCCCAGAACGCGTAGGTGTCGCCGTAGACCCAGCTCTCACGCTGCCGGGGTCCGGGCCGGATGAACGCCTCGGGCCAGCGGTTGAAGGTCACCGCGTCGCGGCTCGATAGGAAGACCGTGTCGGTGACGGCGGACCCGTAGCGCGGGCTGGCGGCGGCGCGCGCACGCCGATTCTCGAGTCCGGGCAAGGCAAGGTGCGAGTCCGTCCATCCCCGGTCCACGTACCGCGCCGGGAAACCGATCAGGATGTGCGGTGCGCGGTAGTAAGGCAGAATGGCGTTCGTGTAGAGGTGCTCAGTCGGCGCCTCGGGGTACTCGAGCCACTGCGGAGCCGGGAAACGACGGATGTCGGCGGACGCGGCCGTGAGGATGTCGCGCACCTCGTCGCGGAAGCCCCGGTGGTACTCGCGGTACTCGTGACGCACCGGATCCCAAAAGACGAGGTTCTGCGAGTCAAAGGCCCCCTCCGTCTGGATCGGCTCGGAGCTGAGAAGCGAGAACCGCACCCCGTCGCCCGAGACGAGGACGTACATGCCAAGCGGCTTCGAGCCCACGATGATGATCTTGTAGCGCTCCTCGGGAGGACAGGCGGGGTTGTCGTCGCGGAACGCCGCCGTATGCGCGGGGTCTCCGCCAATCTCCGACACGGCCTCCGGAGTGAGGACGATGTTGTTCGCCCGCGAGCCCTCAAACTCGAAGAGGCCCAGCTCCGGTCTTCGCCAGTGGACGCCGTCGTCGCTCTCGGCGTAGCAGAGAAACCAGGGATGCTCCGGCTTCCGCGCCGCGTCCGGACCGCCGTGCGCGTAGTGGCCGGCGCGGTAGTACATGCGGTACAGGCCGTTGTCGAGGAAGACCGACTGGTACGCGGAGGCGTTCCCCTCCCACGGCGCGTCGGTTCGAAAGACGATCTCGCGGCGCTCGGGTCGGTGCAGTCGGAGGGCGGCTCCGCCCGCGAAGGACTCGATGAGATGGCGGTCGAGCATCGGCTCGAGGCGATCCCGGATGTCGATGGGAAGCGCGTCGGCGGCTCGGACCGCAAGAGACAGGGCGGCCAGGGCGATCAGTGTCGCGGGGACGGCGGACGGCATGGAGTCAGCTCCTCGTTCGTTTCCCGCGCCCTTGCTCGGAGACGCTCGTCGCACCTTCCCGGAAAGTGGAGTGACCCGCGACGCCGGACGCGCGCGAGCGCCGCTTCCGCTATCCTGGATGCGGCGGGCGGCCCGACGGGGGCGGCTCGGAGTGGGACCCTGACCGACGCTCGAACGTCGGCGTAAAGGTAGCGGGTACACCGACCGGATGAGGTGACGGACATGATTCTTTCCGCGATGCCGATCATCGCCTGCCTGCTGGCGTCGCAGACGTACAAGGTCGAGGAAGCGGCGCTCGGGCGCATCGGAGACCCTCTCGACGCTTTGGTGACAAGCGAGGACGGCCTCCATGTCGCCTATGTGACCTACAGTGAGAGCGACGACGTGCCCGCGCGTTTCGGGCTGGTGGACCTGCTTTGGACGGTGTGGGTGGACGGCCGGCGCGTCGCCGCCCACCATCGCGAGGACCACCAGGTTCAGGGCCTGCGGCTGAGCCCGCGGTACGCGGAGCCCTGCTACCTGCTGCGGTACCACTCCGGTCGCTGGCGGGTCGTCCTGAACGGACACGAGAGCCGTGACTATGAGGCGATCGGCGGGAGCGGGCCGGTCTTCTCTCCCGATGGGGAAGCGCCTACGCGGCTCTGCGAGACGGCGCCTGGCGCGTGGTCGTCCAGCCCCGGCGTGGTGGTCCGCGCGAGGAGTCGAGCGTGGAAGAGATCCGAGCGGAGTCGCTTCGCATCGGCCCGCGTGGCGAATCGGTCGCGTACGTCGCCAAGCGCGACGGCGAGTGGCGCGCCGTCCTGAACGGCGTGGCGGGAGTGGGGTTCAACGAGGTCCGCGGGGACTCCCTCGTCTTGTCGGCGACGGGCGAGCGGTGGGCGTACGCCGCGCGGCGCGGGGCGTCCTGGACGATCGTGACGGACGGCCTTGTCGGGCCGGAATACGATTGGGTCTCCGCGCCCGCGATGGACGCCCATGGGGAGCATGTCGTCTACAGCGCGATGCTGGGCGAAGAGGGGCTGCTGGTGCGGAACGGCGAGGTTGTCGGCCGCGCCCCGTGCCTCGCGATCGACGCGCCGGTCTTCTCGCGCTCGGCGGAGGGCGTTGCCGCGGTGTGCCGACGGGAGCACTCGGTGTGCGTGCTGCACGGGGGCTCCCTGGAGCCGGAGTTCCGCGCCGTGACCAGCCTCGGCTTCGGGCCGGCGGGCAACCGCCTTGCCTATCTTGCGGCGTCGCGCGCGGTCGAGGGCCTCGGTCTCGACGGGTGCTCGGAGTGGCGCGTCGTGCGAGACGGAGAGAGCGGACCGGTGCATGGGTGGGTCGCCCTCGGTTCGCTCTCCTGGAGCGCGGATGGAACGCGGGTCGCGCACCTCGCGCGAACCGAGGACGGTCGCTGGTGCTGCCTCACCAACGGAACGCCCGGTCCCGTGTTCGACGAAGCGGCGGGTCCGATCGTGTTCGCCCCCAAGGGCGGACGCATGGCCTTCGCCGTCAGACAGAAGAGCCGCTGGTTCATGGCGGGGACCTCGGACGGGTACGACGCCGTTTCGAACCCGGCGTTCGGTCCCGACGGCGAGGCGCTGGCTTACCGCGCGCTGGCGGATGGGCGCTGGCGGGTGGTGCTGGGGGATGTGCGCGCGCCGGAGTACGACGAGATCCTGAGCGGGCCGGTGCGCCTGCCGAACGGGGCGTTCGAGTTCCTGGCGATGCGGGACAAAAGCGTCTATCGAACGCGCTATGTCCCGAAGTAGGCAACGCGGCGCTACCCGGAGCCGTCGTCGCTTTCGGCCGCCGCGGCTCGGATCGCGGCCATGCGCGCGAGGACGTCTTCATCGGCGGGAGTCGCGGTGCTGAAGAGCGCGTCGAGCACCGCGGCCCCGGCCCCGAGTTCGACGGTGTTCGGCCACAGCGGGTCCAGAATGGCCTCGGGTCGGCGCAGGCCGCGCAGGTGCGGGAAGCGCGCCATGATGTCCTCGAGCACGCTTGCGAGAGCCTCGAGCACGGCGCCGTCGAGGCTTACGAGCGCGCCGCCGAACACGACCTGGCGCGGGTCGAGCGCGAGAGCCATAGTGACGAGATCGGCGAGATCGCGCCGGCGCTCGACAAGGACCGAGGCGTCGGCGGGGCCTCGCTGGTCGCTCTTCGCGCGAGGTTTGGGGGTCGCGGTCTCG
>CAZCER010000127.1:0-9804 GCA_964497385.1 uncultured Armatimonadia bacterium
TGCAGATGGCTCGAGCCCAGGGCGGAGACACGCGGGCGCTCGAAGACCCGAGCCGGCTTCCCGCGGCCCCGGTCGTTGAGGTTCTCTGGGCGCCGGCCGCGGGGCAGGTCACGCGGGTGGACGCGCGGCGCATCGGCGAGGCGGTGGCCGCCCTCGGCGGAGCGAGGGGCGAGAAGGAGCCGGATCGAGCCGTGGGCATCGTGCTCCGAAAGAAGGAGGGCGATCCGGTCGAGGCCGGTGAGCCGCTTGCGGAGATCCACGCACGGAGCGCGGAGGACGTCGCGAAGGCGCGCGATCACCTGGGCGGCGCCATCCGCATCGGCGACGGCGCGCACGCGTCCGCTCCGGGCTATTCGGTCCGCTGGCTGGAGTAGAAGGTCTCCAAACGAAGACAGGGCCGCCGGTTGGCGGCCCTGTCTTCGTACTATCCGACTCCCCGCAGGTATAGCGAGCACCCTGCAGCGTCTCCCGTAGAACTTTGCCCACGTTCGTTTCGCGCGTTCGCGGATTGATTCCTTCGGATCCGCGAAAGTTTTCTCTAACCGCCGATGTGCATTCCCATCGTGCCGAGCCAGTCGTCGAGCAGGAACTGGATGCGGCCGATGAGGAGCGACATGCGGGCCATGACCGTGTTCCCGAAGGACGCGCCGAAACCGATCATCAGGAAGTAGACGCCGACCTTGGTGAACTTGCCGTACGCGCCCTTGTGCTCTTTGGAGAAGAAGAAGTAGCCGAGGACGGCGAGAACGCCGATCAGGACGACGATTCCCGAGATGGTGTCGTGCCAGAGGATCGAACGGGTCCCGTCGCCGAACGGGGTGTGGGCGACGCCGAAGTCGAGTGCGGCGGTCTCGCCGATGGCGATCAGCGACACGACCGTCGCTTTGATCTGCGGCAGCAGATAGGTCTGGACTTGGTAGGGGAGGTTGATCCCCGCGCCCCCGCCGATGATCAGCGCCAGGCCGTACCGGGCGAGCCAGCCGTGCTTCGGGCTGAACTGGGCGATGATGCCGAGGCCCAGGAGACAGGGGAAGACGCGCCGGATGACCGCGCCCCAAGTGCCGCTCTGGACCGCGACTTTCACCGGGAGCACGAGGTCCTGCACGAAGACCGTGTGGAAGACGATGGCCGAGAAGTAGCCGGCCGTGACGCCCACGAAGAGGGACTCGGCGAACTTGTAGAAGGGGTTGTCCTTGTAGAGGAAGCTGAGGGCGCAGAAGGTCAAGATCGCGGCGACCCAAATCCCTATCTTGTCCGACAGGAGGATCTCCTCAGGCACTTCTACCGCCTCCCCTTCCGTGTGCGGGCTCGGGCCGAGGCGACCATCGCCATGTTGCCGAACGCCACGAACAGGATGATCATGACGTGGGCCGCCGACTGCGAGGTCATTCCGCGCGTCGCCGTGCTGTGGCCGTGCTCCGGGTCGATCTTCTCCGCGACCATGTCCTCGTACTCCGCCGCGCCCTTCATGCCGCACAGGAGCCCCTCGAACTGGCCCGAGGTCCACAGGGGGTAGAAGTCCGCGACCATGACGGCGGTGATGCCGGCGGCGCACGTGACCCCGTAGCGGGCGCCCGCCAGGCCGATCCACGACTCCGGAGTGTTCGAACCCGAGACGCTCAGCACGAGAGCGAGATCGTTGTAGTTGCGGAAGCCCTCCATGGCCGGCACGTCACCCAGGGGGGTTCCGCCCGAGTCCGTCGGGAAGACGTTTCGCACGTCGGAACCGAGGCCGAGGATGACGTTCGTGTAGTTGGGCTTGTACCCCAGGTTCACGTAGTCCGTCCGATTCTCTTTGCGGTAGTCGGGCGCCACCTTGCGGAACACCTTGGCGGCCAGCGCCACGCCGTCGGCGCCGGCGCAAACCGCGTACACTTTCACGTTCCGTGAGAAGGCGTGGCGTATGACCGCCTCGGCCATCGGCTCGTTCTCGGGAATCGTCGAGGGGCCGTAGTCGAAAGCGATGAGAATGCGGCTGCCCTCGGGGAGGGAGTCGATGTACTCGAACAGATCCTTCGCGGGGTCCTGCCGTTCGATCGGCATCTTGACCGGTATGAAGAACGGGAACGTCAGCATCACGAAGACCGACACGAACACCCATCGGGGATCGAGACGCAACGCCCGCGTCCAGAAATCGGCTCTGGGCCTATCCGCCACGACGGACCTCCTTTCCATCCGCGCCTTCGGCGCCTCACTTCAGCGCTGGCGGGAGCGCCGCCCGCGCTTGACGCTTCCGGCTCGCGCGGACGAAGCCATCGCGATGTTGCCGAATGCGACGAGAGCGATGATCATGATGTGCGCGGCCGACTGCGAAGCCATGCCGCGCGTCGCGCGCCCGACGCCTTGTCCGGGGTCGAGGCGTTCGCTGAGCAGGTCCTCGTACTCCGCGGCGCCCTTCATGCCGCAGAGAAGCCCTTCGAACTGGCCCGAGGTCCAGAGGGTGTAGAAGTCGGCCACCAGGACCGCGGTGACGCCCGCGGCGACCGGCACGCCCGAGCGGGCGCCGGCGAGGCCGAACCAGTTCTCGGGCGTGTGGGAGCCGGAAACGCTGACGATCAGAGCGATGTCGTCATAGCCGTGAAAGCCTTCGATCGCGAGGACCTCGTTGAGCGGAACGCCGCCGGAGTCGGTCGCGAACACATTGCGGACGTCGGAGGCCATGCCCAGGATCACGTTCGTGTAGTTCGGGCGGTAGCCGAGGTTCACATAGTCGACCCGATTGGTCTTGCCGTACAGCGGGGCGACGCGGTCAAAGGCGCGTTGCGCGAGCGCGACGCCGTCGGCGGCGGCGCAGACCGTGTAGACAATCACGTCCTTAAGAAAGGCGTGTCGCAGGAGGGCCTCGACCATCGGGTCGCACTCGGGCGTGTTCGAGGTGCCGTAGTCGAACGCGATGATGATCCGGCCGCCGGCCGGTATGGCGTCGACGAAGTCGTACAGCTCGCGCGCCGGGTCCTGGCGCTCGATGGGAAGCCGGATCGGCGCGAAGAACGGAAGCGTGACGATCCCCAGGACCGAGAGGTAGATCCATCGAGGATCGAGGCGCAAGGCTCGCGCCCAGAAGTCCGAATCTCGATTATGCGCGGCCCGACGCTCCATGGTCTGGCTAGTCTCCGGTTCCCGCCATGTAGGGTCGCTCGACGCCCGCAAGGATGCGCAGGGACTGCCCCAGCGCCGCCAGCGCGACGCCGAAGTAGATGGCGCGCTTCGCGGCCGTGTTCGGGTACTGCATGATCCACTCGGTGATGTCGCCGAGGGAGGGGAGTTCGAGGCCGAACGCGCCCCACATCTTCGTCCAGAGCCACGCCGTGATCGGCGCGCGCCCGAGCATCACGATCACGGCGGCTCCAAGGAGCAGCGTGGAGGTGATGTCGCGCGCGCGGAAGCTCCGGAAGGCGGCTGAGGCGATGAAGAAGGCGAGCAGCGAGAAGATGGTGGAGTCCATCGGGATCTGGACGTAGTTGAAGAGCCAGCTCAGGACCTTGTTCCGCTCGAGGTCGCCGCCGGCCATGAAAGCCCGCTCGCCGCCGATCGCGGACCAGTTGAAGGTGGCTTCGTCGCTGGTGCCGTCCGAGAGGGTCACGGATAGCGAGCCGTCTCCACCGGCCCCCAGATTCGCGGCCACGGAGGTCGGAACCGGTGGCGCCTCGGAGGCTGTCTCGGCTTCGACAGGCGTGGACTCCACGACGGACTCAGCGGCCGACTCGGAGCCCGTCTCGGCCTCGCCGTCTCCCTCTTCCATCGTCCACTCGCCGATGTAGGCGTTGGTCGGCGCGGTGTCGCGGTCGATCGCGACGGCGGGCGCCAGGGCGAAGCTCTCCTCGCCGCGGGTGAACGTGAGCGCGGTCCTGGCTTCGTTCAGCGAAGCGGTCCCCACCTGCCCGTCGGCGTAGCTCAGCGTGAGGGTGGTTGGGTTGCGCAGGAAAAGCCCGCCGAACGCCCCGACGACGAACATCAGGATGTAGCCGCCGATGGTGACGTAGGCGAAGGGCCAGCCCTCCACGCGCCGCCGGATGCGGGTGACGTTGATCCGCATGAGGCTGACGATGCCGAGCACGAGCGCGAAGCCCGCGATGATCCGGCCCCACATCAGGTAGAGTTCCTGCGCCTGCTTCATGCCTTGATTGGGCACGAAGAACTGCACGAGCATCAGGAGCCCGCAGATCACACAGATGGCGAGCGGTATGTGTGTGCGCATACCAGCTATCTCCCTAACCGTTCTGCTGGAAGTGGAACAGGAGGTCCGTGATCCACTCCGCCATGCCGGTGTTCCCCTTGAGCGTCAGGAAGGTGACCGCGACGATGGCCGCCACCATGACCGACGCGATGAGGGCCTTGGCGTAATCCTGCCCCTTGAGGCTTCCGAGCAGCTTCGGCTCGCGCGAGAGGTACGCGCTCGCGCCGTAGAACTCCTCGCCCATCAGGGTGTAGTCACAGGTGGTTACGAAGAACGGAAGCTGTGTGAACGAGTCGGTTCCGGCGATCTGCACCGAACCGGCCAGCATGCCGGACTCCGCCAGAATCAGGGCCTCGGCGTAGAACTGGCCCATGTAGAAGTTCGTCGCCGTCTTCTCTCGCGTCATGATGCCGACCATCCCGGCCGCGTACGCGAACTGGGCGTCGGTGACGAAGAAGATGCGGTCCTCACGGTAGGCCTCGGGACGGCCCACCGCCATGTACGCCTCTTTCACTACCTCGCGGCAGGCCGTCATGACGACCGGGTCCCTGCAGGGCACGATGAGGTCGGTGCCGTGCTCCGCCGCGATCCGAGCGATCCGGCCCAGGACGACCATCGACGCGATCGTCGAGACGCTGTCGACATAGGCGAAACCGGGGCAGTAGAGGATCGGGCGGCCCATCTCCGTGGCGCGCCCCACGGCGTCGTCCACCGCGGAGAGGCCGGCGATGGGGCGGACGAAGAGGTTCGCGCCCTGTCGCGCGAGCGTGATGAGGCCGAGGATCGCGCCGGCGCAGAAGAGGACGATCAGAAGGATGTTCGTGGTCGAGACGTTGTAGAGATTGCCCTTCGGCCACACGTCGGAGACCGTCACCGGCGGGGACATGCGGTCGCCCTCGAAGTAACGGATCTCGTAGTCGTAGTGGTTCCGGCGCGGGTCCTTGAGCTGACGCTGGTCCCGGAGCCAGAGGACCTCCTCGGCGGGCAGTGGGGAGTAGCTGCGGAACTCCTGGTCCTCCCCGAGCGGGACGAGAAAGGCGTAGTCGCCGTCGATCAACTCACGGCTCCCGGCGGGCGTCTCGCGGGGTTCGACGAAGCCCTCGTGATCCTGGGGCGGCTGGCCGGGCCGGACGTGATCGACCTTGGGCGGAAGCCAGAGGAACTCGGGGTCGTTCGTCGTCTTGCGGAGGATGACGTAGCCGGCCTCGACGCCGCCCACTTCCGACTGCCACTTGGCCGCCATCTCGGCCTTCTCGTCGGAGGGGAGGTACCTCAGATCGCGCCGCGACTTGAACTCGCTCTCGCGGATCTGCGGAGGGGCGTCATCGTCCGGGGACGGCTCCCATTCGAGGATGAGCGTCGTTCCGTCGTCGCTGGGTTTGTCGACCGCGCGCACTTCCGCGGGCGGTCGAAGCGACTCGTCAAGGGTGAACCGGCAACCGGGGATCGAGGGCTCAGCGGCGGCCTCCGACTCGGTCGGCGCGCTCTCGGCTCCGGCGCTCTCGGCGGCCGACTCCGCGACGGCGCTTTCGGCGACGGCGGACTCGGCGGACGGCTCGCTCTCACCCCCTACGGCGTGCGCGGCCCAACCCACGCACAAGAGCGCGAGGACCGCCGCGGGCGCCAGCAGGCGCAACAGAGATTGTCGAAGCATCTACGCCCCCGATCACACTAGGTCGGAGTGGTTTGAACTGACGGCCATTCTGAGACTAAGCGACGATGACCTCCACGTTGGCGCGCGGGAGGATCACCTCGTCGCCGCCGGGCAGCCGCACCTTGAGCGCGCGCACCTTGGTCTCACTCTCGACCTGAACAAGTTCGGACGGAAGAGCGACGACCTCGGCCAGGATGCCGAAGTGAGGCTCGCGGATGATGCGGACGGTGTCTCCGACGCCCATTCTTCCGGCGGCTTGCTCGTCGACGCGTCCGCTGGACTCGATCGGGATGACAACCTCGGGCCGAATGACGCCGGCGCGTATCTGGGTGGCGCCGTTCACCGAGGCGCCTTTGCCCTCGAGCTTGCGGAACAAGTCGTAGGTGCGGTCGGCCATGCGGATCTCGCCGAAGCCCTCGGTCACCATGACGGTGACGGGCAGGTCCTCGTGGCCGGTGATCGCCACGCCGAGCGCGTAGCCGAGGTAGGCTTCCAGGTCCTCGTCGTGGATGCCGCCGACGACGATCGCCGCCGCGCCGACTTCGCCGGCCCTGGTGAGCGCGTCCTGGGTGACGAGGCGCCCTCCGACGAGCACTTTGCCGGCGTGCTCGGGGAGAATGGAGTCCGCGTCGAGGATGTCGTCCGGGGAGGAGCTGACGAGGGCCAGTTCTCCATGCGTCTCGCCGCCGACTCCGATGATGCCCTGAATGAAGGACGCAGGGCACTCGACGACCACGCCCTCGTTCTCGATGACCTCGACGACGGTGCCGTCCATGTAGGCCGTGACGTCGACGGGGATCGGCGGCTTGCGGAGCAGGATCTTCCCGGTGACGCTCGAGATCGTCTCGATCGCGCCGTCGCACGGAGCGAGGAGTTCACTCTTGAACAGGCCCAGGAAGCCGCTCTTCGTTCCCAGGACCTCGCCGTGGACGACCGGGTCGCCCTCGCCCTTCAGGAGCCGGTCGGCGAGCGTCTTGGGCTCGCAGGCCAACTCGAACGACGCGTTCAGAATCTCCACGTCGCCGGGGAGTTCGGTCTTCGCGACGATGTCCTTGGCGCGAACGGTCGCGCCCTTCTCCACGAGCACATCGCCCTTCAGAGGAAGCAGGCGCTCCTTGCGAACCATGCACTCGCTCGCGACCCTCAGACCGGGTGTGTATGCGTGCGCCATCGGGCTTCCTCCTAGTAGTCCGGGTAGATGTCGAGCGCTTCGTTCCAGCGCCGAAGCAAGGCCATCCGCTCGTCGGGAGTGGACGGCAGTTCCAGAGGCCTGCCCCGGCCATCGAGCACGAGCCCGACCACGCCGCCGTAGAGCGTGGCCTCGAGAGGCTGGTTCTTCCCGGCGCCCACATCGAACCCACGGGCCGGCGCAACGGACGCCGTGACCGTCTCGCCCTCGCCGAGTTCGACGAGCTTCATCTCACCGCCGACGATCTCTTCGGTCCGGCCGTTCATCTGGACGCGGGCGATGACTTGCCCGGGCTTCGCCTTGGGGCCGACGGGCGCGATGCAGGTCCCGAGCGGGATGAGGCAGTCGCGCCAGAACACGGACATCGCGGCCTCTGGGTGGAGGGACGCGAGCACGCCGAGCTGCGGCATCATGAAGATCGAGTCGACCGCGAGCCGAGTGACGCCCTCCGGAACGAACGCGTCGATCATCATTAGCATCGACTGCTGGCGGCGCGGAGCGTGCGAGAGCACGCCGCCCGAGCCGATGATGAGGTTCAGGGCCATCAGGTCGACGAGCGTCTGACCGGCGATCGACTGGGAGAACGCCTGGTCGACGGTGCGCCGCTGCTGCACGCCCTTGAGGCCCGTGGCGAGCTGCTTATGCTGTTCGAAGGCGAGTCGGAGCGCCTCGCGGGCGATCGACTGCTCCACCATGAGGCTCTCGAGCGTCTGCGGGATCGTGGTGGGGCGGATCATCTTGTTCTTGACGCGGTTGCCGAGGCCCGCCGCGTCGATCGGAAGGGGGCACCAACGAAGGACGTTCGCGACGCCGGCCTCGACGAGCACGTTCGAGACCGAGTAGCTCATGCCGAGGTTCGCGCTCACCGTGCGGTTGAAGACGAGGTCGGGCTCGTCGTCGGCGCTCTCGACCTCGCCTTCGAAGACGGAGAAGACGTCGGTCGTCGCGCCGCCGATGTCCACGCCCACGACCTGCATGTTCTCTCGGTGCGCGACGGTCTCGGTCATGGCGCCGACCGCGGCCGGCGTCGGCATGATCGGGGCGCCGGTCCAGGTGGTGAGCTTGGAGTATCCGGGCGCCTGCTGCATGACGTGCTCCATGAACATCTCATGGACCATGTCGCGCGCGGGCCCGAGGTTCTCCTCATCCATGGTGGGCCGGATGTTGTCGACGACGTGCAGCTCCGCTTTGCCCGCGAGTTCCTCGCGGATGCTCTCCTGCGCGTCCTTGTTGCCGGCGTAGATGATGGGGAGTTTGTAGCCTCCGCCGAGACGGGGCTTGGGGTCCGCGGCCGCGATGATCTCGGCCATCTCGACCACGTGGTTCACCTGCCCGCCGTCGGTGCCGCCGGCCATCAGGATCATGTCCGGGCGGAGCGCGCGGATGCGGGAGATGCGCTCATGCGGAAGCCGCTTGTCGTTGTGCGCGAGGACGTCCATGACGATGGCGCCGGCGCCCAGGGCCGCGCGTTGGGCGGACTCGGCGGTCATGTGCTTGATGACGCCGGAGACCATCATCTGAAGGCCGCCGCCCGCGCTGGAGGTCGAGACGTAGAGATCCACGCCGGTCTTGGGATCGGACTCCGGGACGATCAGCCGCTCGTTCTCGCCGATGATGCGGCGCCCGGAGAGTTCCTCCACCTCTTGCACGGCGTTCAGCACGCCGCGGGTGACGTCCTCGAACGGCTTCTCGACCGTCGTCGGGGCTTCCCCTCGGACCACCAGATGGTAGCCGTCGCCCTCGGCGTCCTTCTCGATGAGAATGGCCTTCGTGGTCGTGGACCCGCAGTCGGTCGCGAGTATCGAACGCGGTTCGCTCATAGGCTCCTCCAACAGAAGCGCCCGCCCGATGCGGCGCTTGAGGCTCGTTCGTGAGACACAGGCCGCTCCAGGGTCAGATTGGGGGATCCGCCGTGGAACGCCGGGTAGCCGGTTTCCGCGCGGCGGACGTTTCACCTCTCTGCCGCGCGGCGCGTCGCGCGACGCGAACGGCCATCGCCGCGCGGCGCGCGCAGGCGGCGCGCACCCGACAGGCCTGACGCACCTCGTCGGCGGCGTTGCGCCGCTCTTCCTCCGCAGTCTCCAGACGGCGCACCAGGTCCTCGAGGTTGTCGCGATTCTCGAGCATCTTGCGGAACGTGTAGTAGTCCTTGAGACGGAACACGGCGTCGACAAGGGGCTCGGCGACAACAAGGGCTTCGCTGCCGATGCGCGACACCGGCTTCATCGACTCGATGAAGAAGGCCGCCGCCATCCCCAACTCGCGCTCGCTGACCTTGCGGACGATCCGCCGCTTCAGATCCTCGAGTTCGGCGGGATCGACTTCCTCGATCGCCCGCCATTCGGTCCGCGTCATGCCCGGCGCGTCTCCGTCGGGCTCCGAGGAGGGGGACGCGGTACGGCGAGGGCGGTCATCTCGGGGCTTCACCGCGCTCGCGCCCCTCGCTTGCGCTCCGTGAGACCGACCGCCTCGAGAGCGGCGCGCACCTGCTCGGAGTTGCCGTCGAGGTGCACCAGCATGCCGCGGTAGTTGTCGAGGCGCGAAGAGCGCGAGAGGGTGCAAAGCCAGACCCGTGAGGCGTCCACCTCGAACGCGCGGAAAGCGGTGAGTTCGCGCTCGAAGTGGTAGAGCGCGGTGTCGACGCGCAAGACGGTCTCCGCGAGCGTGTAGCGCGTGCGCAGAAGGAAGGGCAACAGGGCGACCGTGAGGACCGCGCACGCGATGAAGGCGAAACCGCCCGATCCCAGGTACTGATAGGCCGCCATCCCCGCTACGGGGATCATG
>CAZCER010000128.1:0-9794 GCA_964497385.1 uncultured Armatimonadia bacterium
ACCGGGCGTGCACGTGGTCTCTTCGCTCGAGATCGAAGGCATGAAGCAAGCCCTCCGCATGGTGCGCGCCAAACGTCAGATGGAGGAGACCCGCGTCCTCGTAATCGCGGGCGACCAGCGCGACGAAGCGGTGCTCCCCACCCTCGGGGTCAAGGTCCGCCGCATTCCCCGGCGCACGTTCCAGGAGCTCTTCAACCGCATGCCCGTCACCGACGAAACGCGCCAACTCGCCGACGAGCTTCCGCGCGTCGCGAAGAAGGTCGTGGAACCGACGCGCGAGGGCCTCATGCACGCCGCGCGCACCTTCCAGACGGCGAAGGCTCTGCTCAAGATGGAAGGCGCGAACGCCATGTCCATGGACTGCCTGGGCATGGTCGGCGCGCGCGTCGTCCCCACCCCGCCCTGCATGGCCTTCTCGCTGCTCCAGGACTCCGGCGTCACCGCCGGCTGCGAGGCCGACCTGTTCGGCGCCGTCTCGCTCATGTTCGTGAGCTACCTTTTGGATCGCCCGGGGTACATGAACGACCCGGTGCCGGAGACCGTCAAGAACCGCCTGGTCGCCGCGCATTGCACCTGCGGCACGCGCATCCGAGGGTTCGATCAGCCGCCCGTCCCGTTCATCCTCCGGACGCACTCGGAGTCGGATCTCGGCGTGGCTCCGCAGGTGCTCTGGCCAGTTGGCGAGCCATGCTCTCTGATCCGCGTCCAGGGGCCCTCGGAGATCCTTGTGGACGCCGGCACGGTCACCGGGAACGTGGACACCCCGCCCGCCGGCGGATGCCGCACCTCGGTCGAGATCCAGATGGACGACGTGGAGGACTCTCGCGACGTGCTCGGGTTCCATCAGGTCGTCACGTACGGGAACCAGCGCCGCAATGTGGACGCCTACGCTCAGATGTACGGACTCACGGTCACGCACTCGCCCGAGCGCGCGCCCGAGCCCGAAGGGGGGCGGTAGAGATGCGCATGCGAGGGCTTGTCACGACGTTCTGCCTGCTTGCCCTGCCCGCTTGCTGCGCCGCCAGTCTGATCGGAGCGCCAAACGTAGCCCCGACGCCGGTCGATGAGCGCGGCGCGCTCCTCGAGGATTGGGGCGCCGTGAGCGTCCGACTCGCGGTCGGCGGGAACGAGGCTGTCTCCTCCGAGCCGACCGCCGGCGTCGCGCCGTTCCCCACGCTAAGGACAACCTCCGAGGCCGCTGCCGTGCGGCTCACCTCGGAGTGCTTCCGAGCGCCGATGTGGCCGTCCGGCGTCGACGTACTCGCACTCACGGTTGCCTCGCACGCGGCTCAGCCCACCGAGGCCGAACTCAGGCTCGACGTTCCCGAAACGGTGGGCTGGGGGGAGACCGAGGGTCTGGCCGGAGGCCGCGTCGTCGTGCGGCTTCCCGAGGGCCTCGAGCCCGTCCGCGTGGCCCGCGAGTGGGGCTGCGCCACCCCCGCTCAGAAAATGCCCGGATGGGCGCGCCCCGCGTCCGCGTGCGATCCCGCGTTCCGGAACATCCGCGCCGGAATGGGCGGCGTCCCCATCATCTACAGGCTCAAGGTGGCGCCGGGAAGTGAGCACCAGGTCTTCCTCGGCGTCTGCGAGAGCCACTGGTCCAGCCCCGGGCAGCGCCCCGTGGAGTTCTACGTCGAGGGGGCGAGCCGCGAGGTCCTCGATCCCGTCGCGGAGTTCGGCCAGCATGGCGCCGGCGCCCTGTACTTCGCCGGCAGGGACAAGAACGGAGACGGGCTCCTCCAGATCGTCGCCGCGCCGGTTGCGGGCGCCCCGGACCGGAACCCCATCCTCAACGTGATCTGGGTGTTCTCATCCGATGACTACGTCACCGCCGAGGAGGTCGTTTCCGGAGACCAGAACGCCGCGGCCGAGCACTACATCGATGTGGGTGGCGAGGGCGACCAGGAGTTGTACGAGGGCGGCCCCCTGCGCTTCCCCGTGACGCTCGTGCCCGGCGAGTCGCGTGAGTTCGTCTTCCTCCTCGCCGCAGGCGGCGGATCGCTTCCGAGCGCGGAGGCGGGGCCGCTCAGCCTGCCGGTGCTTCGCGACGCGGCCGCCGACGTGTGGGAAGGCTGGATGCTGGGAGTCTCCGACCCAGTCCGAGCCACGCCGGAACTCGCCTCGGCCCTGACGCTCCTTGCGATGACGCAGGCGCAACAGGACGGCTTCCAAGTGGCGCTCACCGAGTCCGCGGGGCTCTTCTGCCTCGAGACGCACTCCACGGCCGCGCTCGCGCTCGACCTGGCCGGCCAGCATGCGGAAGCCGAGAGGCTCCTCCGCGTCCTGTGGGACCAGCCGGTCCCGCCCGCGATTCTGAATCTTACGGGCTTCGCCGCGAAGCCCTGGACCAGCCCGGAGCGCCCGCTGGAGGCCAGGGCGACGGCGCTTCTCGCGCTCACCCGGCACGCCCTCCTCGCTGGCGACGCCGATTGGACGGAGGCGGCTTGGCCGGCCATGGCCCAGGGCGCCGAGTCACTCGTCCCGAGCGTCGCCGAGTCCGGAGGCGTGTCCGAGCGGTCACGCGCGGCGCTGGAGGCGTTCCTCGAGGTCGCCGAGGCGACGGGCCATCCAGCTTCCGAAGCGGCTGGCGTCCTGAAGGAATCTCCGGCGGACGCCGCGACGAATCCGCCCGCGAACGCCTGTTACGCAGCCGCCAGTGACATCATCGCGGCCTGCGGGGGGTAGCCCGCGAGCCCACTCGACCACACAAACCACGCGGCCCCGCCCAATCGGGCGGGGCCGCGTGCTGTCAGTCAAACTGGAGTCGTTCCGTTGCGCCGAGCCTACTTGTCGGTGGCGGGGGCGGTCGAAGCGGCCCCTTTGCCGGTCTCGGCATGCAGGTCGACAGCCGTGCCGTCCGCGGACTTGGCGGTGTTGCTTCCGTTCGCACCGTCCTTGGCCTTGCAGCCCACAACGAGGCCGCCCAGGATCAGGCACAGCGCCAACGCACAAAGAACGCGTGTCATGCTGACGATCTCCTCATCGGTCGGGTCCGGGCGACGCGCGCCGGACGCGGAGAGCCGCGGGTTCTAGCCCAGCGGGTTCCACATGTTGAACTCGTTCCACTCCATGACCTGGCCCGGCCCGTAGGACTTAGCGTGCCCGTCCACGTGGCCGACGTTCGCCATCATGTTGTGGCGGAAGCCCGGGAACCCGATGTACTGGGTCTGCGGGGCGTTGAAGATGGGGCTGCTGCTCATCGCGGGCTGGCTGCAATAGTACCAGGGGCACTCGTTGCCGCCCTGACCGCCGTACCACCAGGTTCCACCGATGAGACCCGTGCCGGTGGGGTTCCCGGCGCTGTCGACGCCCTGGCCGGTCGCCCAGAACCAGCCGCCGTTGTCGTAGCGCGACTTGCCGCTGTTGGCGAGCGGGGTGCACCACTGGGAGTGCTCGATGACCATCGCGCAGTTCGCGGACCGCTGCACGTAGGCAAGGCCGCGCGTCTCAAAGTCGAGGCTCGCCGGATACGAGTCCATCTCGCACGCCATGAGACGCCCATGCGCGCCGTAGTCGGGGCGGTCGCCCATCGTGCGCTCGTTGTTGTCGCGGTCCCAGTTCTCGGCGCTGGGGCAGCGGAAGAGCATCCAGTTCTTAGCGTAGGGCTGGACCAGATTAGCCCAGTAGAGGCGCCCGTACTGGCCATCGGGGTAGAGATACTGCGCGTCATAGGTGGCCGGAGGGAACGTCTCGTCGTTGTCTTGGGCGTAGCTGAGGATCGCGGTGTTGATCTGTCGCACGTTCGAGAGGCACGAGGTCTGCCGCGCCTTCTCCCTCGCCTTGGCAAAGACGGGGAACAAGATCGCGGCCAGAATCGCTATGATGGCGATTACCACGAGCAACTCGATGAGCGTGAATCCGTGTCGTCGCATGGAGTGAAGCTCCTCTCGCGTTGTGTGGTCGCCGCCCGGGGGCGCGGGTGCCTCCGCCCCCCCGGGCGCTCGGCGACCGGTTCGGAAGCGTCCGGCGCTATTCGGACGACGGGTCCCAATGCAGCCAGACGCCTGGGTCGCCGCGCATCTGGTCATAGGTGACCGACTTCGCGTGGCCGTCCACAAAGCTCGTGTTCGACATGCTTCCGGTGACGCGCAGGTTGGTGCGCGTGCCGTTGTGCAGGTACCAGCTCCAGCCGATGTTGGGATCGGCGTTCGCCCACACGCGCTCGTTGCCGCAGGCGGCGCCCATGTAGGCGTCGTTCTCGCCCCAACACGACTCCTCGGTGAGGATCAGTTCGGAGGGGCGCTTGAAGTTGGCGATCCGCTGACCCGCGCTCCAGATGACGTAGCCGTCCGGCGGCTGCGCGTAGACGCCGTAGCCCCGCGCCTGGATGAGGTGCCAGTTGATGCCGTAGAAGGTGAAGGCGCCGATGCAGTTGGCTTCGAGATCGGGGGTGTAGGTGAACCCGGAGTTGCTTGCCACGGTCGCCCAGTTGGTCCTGCCGGCCTCCGGGCAGTACCAGATCTGGAGGTTCTTGATGTAGGGCTGGCAGACGCCCGACCACGACGTGTTCGGGACCGCTGAGCTGGCGCCCGGGTTGCCCCAGTCGACGCCGCCGCCCAGCAGCGCGCCGCTCTCCGTCGGAATGCACTCATCGTAGTCCTGGGCGTAGGACAGGATGCCGGTCGCGATCTGACGTACATTCGAGAGACATGAAGTCTGACGGGCCTTGGCCCTCGCCTTCGCGAAGACCGGGAAGAGAATGGCCGCCAGGATGGCAATGATGGCGATCACGACCAGAAGCTCGATGAGCGTGAATCCTCGCCGTCGCATTGATACGCTCCTTCGGCTGTGTCTCGTTCTCTCTCGGGCGCATCCGAGGCGCCCGAGGGCCTCATAGCGGGACCGACTAGTGCCCCCTGGGGTTCGCCACAGCGCCGGACTTCTTGGCGCTCAAGTCCTTCGCCGCATCGGGCGCCTGCGCGCCGGCTTCCTTGGGCTTGCCGCAGCCCGCCAAGCAAGTGACCGCCGCCGCGCACACGAGCGTCACTACGGCGATCGCGCGTCCTAGCCTCAATACACACCCTCCTCTCCTCTGTGGTTTGGCGGCTTGCACGGGTCGGCGCTCCGAGCCCGAACTTGACGCCGCGACGTTCCGCGAAGACGCTGTCAACCGTTCCACCCCATCCGACGTTCCTCATATTGGAGCGCGTACGGGGCCCGGGCCGCTCGGCCCGTGACCGGTTGGCGCAAGGGATCCATGGCTGTGGTCCGATCGTGGCGCTAAGCGGCTGAACGGGTCTATGCAACCGGTTTTAGCAAGTGGTCGTGTTCAGAAGCGCTCTCTCCGGGTACTGCGTGGGGCCCAACCGTCCCTGGCCCGCGTCGAAAGCTCACGGATGCGGCCAAGCTAGCCGCTGCGCTTGTCCCATCAGGTGGGTGTCCAAGCGCCTGGAGCCGCTGGCTGATTGAGACACTCGATATTACAACCGGTTTCGCCCTAGCTGCAACCGATTTGGTTTGCTCGCCGTACATCCGCACGGCAGGTCGCCTTCGGCGCCGAGTGTCCGTCTCCACTGGGGCGGCATCGACCTACAAGACGGCGATGCCTCGCGCGGAGCGAGACTGGTGGCTCGCTCTCACACTACGCGTGCTCAAGCGCGGGGGCCGCGCTTGTCCCATCCGCACGCGTCCGTAATGGCCCTGAGTTTGCTCAACAGAATCCTAACCGGATGCACCGTTCCGGTCAACCGCGAAGCCTCGTGGGGACTCGCGGGCCGCGCCGGGGCGGCGCGAAAACAAGGCCGCGCACAACAGCGAGGGCCGGGCGGCTTCCGCCCGGCCCTCGATCGGTTGACGTCAACCGGCGGCGCTAGAACCCCGCCTCTTTCACGAGCTTGCGGAGGTTCACAAGGCACTTGTCCACACACTCGAGCGGCGGGAAAGCATAGCTCTCCTGCTCGATGACGTACCACTCGGTGTTGCCGACCTTCTCGCAGAGCTGGATGAACTCGACCCACGGCACGTCGCCCTCGCCCACGAGCGCCTGGTCGTAGCCGCCCTTGTACTCCTTGCAGTGCACGGTGCGGGCGCGGCCCTTGTACTTCTCGACGAAGGGCACCGGAACGCCCCCGCCGTGCATGGCGTTTCCGAGGTCGATCTGCATGCAGACGTCCTCGGAGGTGTTCCCGAAGAGCGTGTCCCACGGGAGTTCGCCATCGAGTTCGGTGAACTCGATCCAGTGGTTGTGGTAGCCGGTCCACATGCCGTGCGGCTTCAGACGCTCCGCGATGCCGTTGAAGATCTCGGCGACCTTGAGCCATCCGTCGCGGGTTGCCGTGTACTCCGCGGCGAGTCCCGGCACGATCAGGTACTTGTTCCCGATGGTGCGGTTGAACTCGACGGTCTTCTCGAACGCGTCGCCGAGAAGCGTGTCGAGCCCGATGTGAGTGCCCGCCGCCTTGAGTCCGTTGTCATCGAGGAGCTTCCGGAGATCCTCGGCGGTCCAGTCGTAGTAGCCGGCGAACTCGACGCCGTCATAGCCCATCTTGCCGACCGCCTCGACCGTGCCTTTGAAGTCCTTGGCGCAGTCGTCGCGCACTGAGTAGAGCTGCAGGGCGATGTTCACGATGTCATCCCTCTTCCCAACGTCGAGCAGACTAGCCGGATGGATCCCTTCCCGCTACGTCCCTCGATACGGCGCAGACCCCGCGCCTACTCGGGATGAGCGGGCCCGTTCGCCCTCGACTGGGCCCGGGCCGGGCATTCGGCCGCTCCGTTCATCGAGCGGTCAGTGCCGCATCAGGCGAGCTTTCCCATCTTGCGGAAGTAGTCGAGACACCTCTCGACGCACTGGAGGGGCGGGTGCGCGTAGCTCTCCTGTTCGACGATGTACCACTTTGTCTTACCGACGGATTCGCAGAGATCGAAGACCTCTTTCCACGGCACGTCGCCCTCACCCACGACCACAGGCTTGCCCTCGGCGCTGAACTCCTTGCAGTGGATGGTCCACGCGCGGCCGGGGTAGCGGGCGATGTAGGGGATGGGGTCGCCCCCGCCGTGCATCGCGTTCCCGATGTCGACCTGCATGATGACGTCCTTCGTGGTGTTCTTAAAGAACGTGTCCCAAGGCAGTTCGCCGCCGAGTTCGGTGAACTCGATCATATGGTTGTGGTAGCCGGTCCACATCTTGTGAGGCTTCAGCCGCTCGGCGATCCCGTTGAAGGTCTCCGCCGCTTTCAGCCAGCCTTCGTGGCTTCCGGTGTACTCCCCGCCCAAGCCGGGAACGATTAGGAAGCTGTTCCCGATCACGGCGTTGAACTCCACGGTCCTCTCGAGTTCGTCGCCGAGCAGCGTGTCGAGTCCGATGTGGGTCCCCGCCGCTTTGAGCCCGTTGTCGTCGAGGAGCTTGCGCAGGTCCTCGGCGCTCCAGCCGTAGCAGCCCGCGAACTCGACGCCCTCATAGCCCATCCTCGCGACCGCCTCGACCGTGCCCTGGAAGTCGTTCGCGCAGTCATCGCGCACGGAGTAGAGCTGCAGGGCCACACCGGGTCGCGTCCGGGGGGCGTCACTCACGAGCCGTCCGCCATCGGCCAGCGCCGCGGCGGCGGCCCCCAGACCCGCCGTGAAGACGGTGGTCCGCTTCAGAAACTCACGCCTATCTGAGCGCATGCGCGCACTCCCTTTCTTGCTCTCCGCTAGTAACTAACCCGGGGCATTGTTATGCGTTCGGGGCGCCGGAATCCTGCATCGACCCACGTGTTTGGCCCGGAAGGCTAGGCGCCCCTGTCGTCACCGCGGGCGAGCAGATGGACGTCGTGCGGGTCGATGGACGCGACCACCCGATCGCCGATGGAGACGCTGAGCGCGGCCAGAGACTGCGGCGTCACGCTTACGACGAGCGAAAGCGGGCCGTTCACGCGGATCCGGACCTGACGCCCTCGGTCCTGCACCTCGGCGATGGTCACCTCAAGGCGGTTGGGCCCGTCAGCGCACTGGCCCGGCGAGGCCCCGAGCGGCGCGATGGCGATGGACTCCGGGCGGATCGTTGCCAGCAGGTCCGTCTCGGCGGGAACTTCGCTGGTCCTGAGTCTCACACCGCCCTCCAGCACGACGACGTTCGCGTCTCTCTCCGTCGACGTGACGGCATAGAGGTTCGCGCTCCCCATGAAGCGCGCCAGGAACTCGGTCGCCGGGCGCCGCAGCACCTCGGTCGGAGCGCCGACCTGGAGCACGCGGCCGTGGTGCATGACGGCGATGCGGTCGGCGAGGTCGAGGGCCTCATCGAAGTTGTGGCAGACATGGATGACGGAGGTGCCGAGTTCGTCGGTGACCCGAGAGAGCCAGTTCGAGAGGTCAGCTCGGGTACCCTCATCGAGAGCGCTGAGAGGCTCGTCGAGGAGCAGGAGGTCCGGTGAGGAGGCCAGGGCGCGAGCGAGGGCGCCCCGTTGTTGCTCACCGCCGGAGAGCGTTCGGGGCCGCCGGGCGAGGAGATGGTCGATGCGGAGAGTCTCGGTCAGGTTGCGGACGGTACGGTCGATGGCGTCGCGGTCAGCGCGCCTGAGGCGGAGCGGGAACTCGATGTTGTCCCGGAGAGACATGTGCGAGAAGAGCACGTAGTCCTGCGGCACGTAGGCGACATTGCGGTGCTCGGGAGCGACCCGTGTGACGTTCCGGCCGTGGAGCCAGACCTCGCCCCTATCGAGGGAGTGGATGCCGGCGATGCACTCCAGCAGCACGGTCTTTCCCGCTCCGGTGGGCCCGAGCACAACCATGTACTCGCCGGCGTCGACCCGCAGATCGACTCCGCGGAGGGAGAACTCACCCAGCGCCTTGTGGGCGCTCAGGACCTCGATCATGGCTCCACCACCGGCGTCAGGCCATTCGCGCGGAGGATCTCGCTGGCAGCCGGACTGCGGACATACTCGAGGAACCGACGGGCGGCGTCCGAATCGGCGCTCTGGGAGGGAAGGGCGAAGACGAGGGGCACCGGAGGGGCGAGGTCTTCGGGCAACTCCTGCACGACGTCAACGCTGACGTTTTCGTGCTGGATGCAGGCCTCGAAGACGATGGCCGCGTCCACACGGCGTTCCAGAGCGAGCCATTTCAGCAGCTCACACCCGCTCCGGCTGTATTGGAAGCGTCCCTCCAACTCGGACCACAGCCCCGCCTTCTCGAGCGCCAACTTGGCGTAGTGCCCCGAGGACACCAGGTCCGGGTCTCCGACGCCGATCGCCTTGACGGCGTCGCTCTGGAGGTCCGAGACTCCGTGCAGTTCGCCGGCGAGGTCCCGCCGTGCGGCGATGGCCAGTCGGGTGAAGCCGACTTCGGCCCTTTCCCCGAACGCGAGTCCTCCGCGCTTCTCGAGTTGCTCGAGTTCCCACTCGCCCCACGCGACCCAGACGTCGTATGGCTTCGTCTCCACGCCGTCCTGAATGACCACGCAGGGGGGGCAGACGCAGTCCGGCACCACATCGACGTCGGGCGCGATGGTCCGGAAACCCCGCCCCAGTTCGGCGACGATCGCGCCAACGGACGGGGCGCCCCGAACGATGACGCGCTCCGGCGGCGCCTTGCGCGCGCAGCCCGGGCCGACGAGGGCGGCGGCCAGGCAGGCCGCGGCGAGGGCGCCCGCGCCGGCGGCGAAGACGGAGGCGGACCGCGTCACCATAGGTATCCCCTGCCTCCGAGCACTTTGAACGTCAGGAGCCCCGCCGTCGAGAGCACGACGAGGATCATCGTGAGACTGATGACCATGCCCAGATCGCCCACGTTCATGTTCAGGAAGACGGAGATGGGAAGCGTCTCGGTCTTCATCTTGGTCGCGCCGCAGAAGATGAGGATCGATCCGAACTCAC
>CAZCER010000129.1:0-9783 GCA_964497385.1 uncultured Armatimonadia bacterium
AGCCCTGCATTCTCCGCCTTGGCGTGTTGGGCCTGCTAGGGGAAACAGGGATCCGTTCGCGGCGCGACAAGGGGTGACGCGCGGCGCGCCCGCGCGGAAAAGGGCCGGGAGCTACGCCAGGCCGGTGTGGCCGAAGCCGCCGGCGCCCCGCGCGGTGTCCTCGACGGTCTCGACCTCGACGAGGACCGCCTTCGTCACCTGCGCCACGACCATCTGGGCGATCCGGTCGCCGCGGCGCAGGACAAAGGGCTCCTCGCCGAGATTGGCGAGGATGACGCCGACCTCGCCCCGGTAATCGGAGTCGATCGTGCCGGGGCTGTTGAGCAGCGTGACGCCGTGCTTCAGCGCGAGACCGCTGCGGGGCCGCATCTGGACTTCGTAGCCCGGCGGGATCTCGAGAAGCAGGCCCGTCGGCGCGAGGACGACTTTGCCTGGCGGGATCACGAGGGGCTCGGTCACAGCGGCGCGCACATCGAGACCGGCGGCGCCCGCCGAGGCGTAATCGGGCAGGTCCAGTCCGGCCGCGTGAGGGAGCCGCGCGATCCGGATGGTGACGACGTCCGCGCTCATGAGGGCTGCCATCCGCGGAGAGCCTCGTTCAGGGCCTCGCGCTCCTCCGGCAGGATCTCATGCTCGACCTTGCCCGCGAGCACCCTCCGGCAGTAGGCGTCGTAGGACTGCCGCCGGTGCAGCCCGGTGAGCAGGACGCCGTTTCCGCGGTGGTCGAGGAGAGCGAGCGAGAAGCTGAGGAGGCCCGCCATCTCCTCGAAGGCGTCGAAACGGACAAGACCGACGCGCGCGATCGAGGCGCGCAGCGCTTCGATGGTTTGCTCGAGGGTGCGCTGGGTCTCCTGGAGGCGATGATGCACGGTTCCGAGCGCCTCGAGGAACGCGGTGAGGTCCTCGGGGAACTCCATCTGGCCGAGGGCGGCGAGAAACCGCTTATGCGGCTCCGCCATCTGGCTCGTCTTGCGATAGACGGCCAACGAGACGGCTACAGCCGCCGCGCTCAGGATCGTGGCCAAGATCGCCAACACCATGACGGTGGTCGTGGCGCCGTTCATTGTGGTACCGCCGTTTCCGTGCGGAGCCAGGCACGCCGTCCCGCGTCCGCGCGTTCGAAGCTACAACGCCATCGGCGTGTAGGAGTTCATCGTGTTGGGTGCGCTCGGATCCGGTCAGAGCCTCAAACGGGCGGCCAGTTCGGCGCACGAGAGGCCCCGAATCCGGAGCGTCTTCTCGCGCGCGGTCTCTCCGCTCACGATCGCGACCTGGGACTTGCGCACTCCGAGCGTCTTGGCCATGAAGGCCTGGACGCGGGCGTTGGCGGCCCCTTCGACGGGGGGCGCCGTGGTCCGGAGGCAGAGGCGCCCGGCTCGGACGCCCACGACTTCGTCGGACTTGCCGCGGGGCAGCACTCGGACGTCGAGGAGGCACCCGTCCGGGCCGTCCTCGCAGCGATACGTCTCCGCACCCATAGCGCAGTCACCTCGGGGAACGCGCTGAACCCGTCAGGCCGACAGGAGCGTGATCATGATGTAGGCGCCGCCGTTCCAAAGGCCGTGCAGGATCATGGAGGCCTTGAGGCTTCCCGTCAACTCCCGCAACACGGCGCACCCCACGCCGATGAGGAAGAGTTGCGGGAGCACCATGAAGTCGAAATGCATGGCGCCGAAGATGGCCGACGTCAGGAGGATCGTCCCCGTCGCGCCGAGGCGCGGCCGGAGCGGCGCCCAGAGCACGCCGCGGAAGAGCGTCTCCTCGACGAGCGGCGCGGCCACGGCGAGGGTGATGAGCATCAGGACGCGCTCGCCCCACGACGAGACGCCGTGGGCGATGGCCAGGGCCGGATTCTCGCTCATCGGCAGCTCGTCCATGAAGAGGCGCTGGAGAAGGGCGGCCGCGACGACAAGCGCGGGAAGCGCGAGGAAGGCCCACACCGCGAGCCCGTAGGCGCGCAACGTGGAGTACGGGAGCCAGCCCGCTTCGCGCCAGAGACGCGGACCCGCGATCGCGTAGATGAGAGCGAAGGCGCACACGGACGCGCCCGAGTAGGCCGTGAAGATCCCAAGCGGGGTCTGGACGAACGTGGGAAGCGCGGCGGCCAACGCGCCGCCGATCACGGCCGACGCGGCCAGGAAGGCGATGACGGTCCCCAGACCGTCGGCGATCGACCATGCGGCGACGGGAGAGGCGGGGGCCTGCACGTCGGCAGCCGCAGCGGGGGAGGGCTCGGCGACGGCGCTCTCGAGCCCCGGCTCAGCCGGCGCATAGGGAGCCGGGGGCGCGGGTGGGTGGGGGGCCTGCGAGCGCGACCAGGCGCGGTGCGCGAGGAACCCCACCGCCGCCAACAGGGCGGGGATGCTGAGCAGACCGACGACGACCATGCCCGCGACGGCAAGCATGACCTTCAGGACGCGGAACGGCGCCTCCGCGTCCGCGAGAGCGCCCTCCTGGGCGAGGACCGACTCCTCGCCGGCCGCTTCGGCGAGCGCCAGGCGGTAGGCCCGTCGAACCCAGAGCGGTTGGAGGCGGGCGGCTCGGTCGAGCCCGGCGTCGAGGTCTTCTTGGCTCGCGCCCTCCGCGAGCGCCGCGGCCAGCGCGCCGGCGTCCGGGTCGTCGGGGACCTCGGCCAGGACCTCGGCCGCTTTGTCGAGCTTGTCGGCCTCGGCGTGCAGGGCGGCGAGGCGGAGAGCGACCTCGGGCGCCCGGAGCTGCTCGGGAGTTAGGTCCTCGGTCTGAGCGGGCGTGGTTGTGGGCATGGCGCCGCCGAACGCGCGGGCGCCGTAGACGGCCATGTCGCCGGAGAGGTCGAGGACCATCACTTGCTGCCATGGGACGGCGGCTTCATCCTCGACGACGGGGTGGTTGCGGACCCAGACGCGATAGGCGACGACGGCGGGGGCGATGCCCACGATGAGAGCCCACACGATGATGGTGGCGATCAGTCGAGATGGTGACGCAAGACGCAAGGCGGTCCTCCTCGGTGTTGCCAGCGACCATTATAGGGGACTCCGGAGGGGCGGAGAGGTGGCGCGACGGCTTACTCAGACCCGGAAAGAAGACGGTGTATCGTCTCCGCGAGGGCGGAGGGGTCGGCGGGCTTGTCGAACCAGGCGTCCGCGCGCATCCACTGCAGCACCTCTTCGGGGTTGCGGGCGAACTCGAAGCCGATGTCGTCCACGACGGAGGTCACGATGATGACGGGTGCGTTGCGGAACCTCGGATCCCGGCGCAGGGCCCGGGCCAGTCGGGCGCCGGAGTCGGTCTTCTCCATGACGAGATCGATGACGAACGCATCGGGGATCTCGCGGGTGGCGACCTCCAGGGCCTCGTCGCTTCGCTCCGCGGTGACGATCTCAAAGCCGACCCGTTCGAGGGTGATGCGATGGATGGTCAGGATGTCGGGATCGTCGTCGATCAGGAGCACCTTCACCGCCTCGCGTCGGGGGCCGGAGGCCTGCCGCAGAGGGAGGCGGACGGTGACGGTGGTTCCGCGGCCGGTCTTCGTGTCGAAGAGCATCTCGCCGGCGTGCGCCTGGACGACGCCGTGCGCGTAGGGAAGCCCGAGGCCGGCGGCGGTCTCGCCGGTCTTGGTGGTCACGAAGGGTTGGCAGATGCGGGGAAGGAGATCCTCGGGGATTCCGCGCCCGGTGTCGCGAACGCGCAGGTCGAGCCACTGTCCGCTTTGGGCCAACGAGGCCGAGATCGCGACGGTCCCCGCGCCGTCGATGGCCTCGATGCTGTTCGTCAGGAGGCGGACGAGCACGTTCTTGATCTGCAAGGGGTCGCAGATCAGCTCGGGAAGCGAGTCCGGCGCCTCCCGCAGGATCTCGATCGCGCCGTCGCCGAGACGCGCGGACGCCTCCGCGACGGCCCTCTCCACGACGCTTGCGACGTGCACGCTCTCCCAATTGGGTTCGCGGACCCGGGCAAAGCCCTCGAGTCCCAGGATGACGTCGATGCACTGCTCGGCCTCGGAGACGATGGCCTCGGCGTCGGCCCGGAGCGCGCTGTCGGAAGGCAGGGCCTCGCGAAGCAGGTGACCGTAGGCGGCGATGCTGCCGAGGGGCTTGGAGATCTCTTCGGCGACGTCCGCGGCGAGTTCGCCCATCGAGGCGAGTTGTTGCGCGCGGGTGGCGGCGGCGCGCGCGCGCTCGACCTCTTCCTTGCTTCGGGTCAGGCGGTCGATGTTCACCTGCATCTGCTCGATGAGGTAGGGAAGGCACATCTCGAGTTCGGCGCGTCCCTGGCAGACGGCGATGGCCTTCTCGCGGCACGTGGCGTAGCCGCAAGCGCCGCAGTTGAGTTCATCCTGGGGCGTCAGCTTGTTGGTCTTGATGAGCACCTCGCGGATCTCACGCTCGGTGGGCCAGGCAAGCGGGAGCGGCTCGGGCAGAAAGGTGCACGAGAGATCGACGTCGGCGACCTCGGCGAGCGCGCTCTCGAGTTCGGCTTCGGAGGTGGCGAGCCTCCGCACGCGGTCGGTCACGAGATGGCGGCTGATGTAGGGAACCGCGGCCGGCGGGAAGCCCGGCCCGGCGATGCAGCCGCCCTCGCAGAGGAGCATGTCGATCAGCACCGCGTAGGGCGCGGTCTCGCGCAGGCGCTGAAGGACGCTGATGCAGCGGGTCTCGCCGTCGATCACGAGGATCTGATCATCGAGGATGTCGGCGCCGATCGCGGCGGCGCGCAGGAGTCCCCCGGCGAGAGGAAGGGCCGCGCCGAAGCGGGGGAGCGGGTAGTCGGGCTCGGACTCGTCGCAACTGAAGGGCTCAATGCCCTCGTCGCGGAGAAACTCGGTGAGTTCGCGGAAGGTGAGAACGGCGTCCACGGCCCCAGCGACCGTCGGATCGCGGTGCTCGGCTTTCTTCGCGATGCAGGGCCCGATGAAGACCACGTCGGCGCCGGGCGCGTAGACCTGCTTCACCGCCCGCCCGAGGGCCACCATGGGCGAGACGATGGGGGCGAGGTGCGGAACGAGTTCGGGCTGATGCTTCCGGATGTAAGCGACGAGCGCCGGGCAGGGGCTGCTGAGGATCGGGTGGCGCTCGGCGGTGCGCAGAAGGCGGGCGTACTCGCGAGCGACCATGTCGCCGCCGAAACCCACCTCGTAGACGTGGGCGAATCCGAGGCGGCGCACGGCGGAGACGACCTGACCGGGTGAAGCGTCGCGATAGAGCGCGGGGTAGGACGGCGCGAGGATGGCGACCGTGGGGCGCTCACTGGCAAGCAGCGCTTGCGCGTCGGGGACGCCGGGGAGGACGCGTTTGGCCTCCTGCGCGCACGCGCGCACGCACCGGCCGCACCCGATGCAGCGTTCGGCGATGACGGTCGCCTGCCCGCCCTGAACGCGGATGGCCTGCGCCGGGCAGTGACGCACACAGTGGTAGCAGCGGCGGCACTTGGCCGCGATGGTGGAGACTACGCTGAAGGGTGTGGGTTCGCTCAAGTCCGGCCTCGTGGAGCCCCGCCCAAGACGCAAGGCGCGGGCGGTAGAGGGCGCGCGCCCTCTCCCGCGCGCGTTCCGGATTAGTGGGGCGCGGACTCCACCGGGATTTGCCGCACGCGACGGTCGCGAGGGGTGTAGTGCGTGTGCAGAAGGTGGTGGGACTTCTCGCCCAGCGGCTTGCCGAGGAACCTCTCGTAGATCCGGTGGATCGAGGGGTTCTCGTGCGACCGGCGGATCGGAAGATCGCGGTCGGCCTGGTAGATCGCGTCGGCGCGAGCCTGTCGAATCTCCGGGCTCGTCGGGATCGGTTGGCCGCCTCCACCGAGACAGCCGCCGGGGCAGGCCATGATCTCGATGAAGTGGTACTGCTTCTCGCCGGAGACGACCTTCTCGAGAAGGTGCGCGGCGTTGTCGAGTCCATGGGCCACGGCGGCGTTGACGGTGAGATCGCCGATCTGGACCGACGCCTCCTTGATGCCCTCCATGCCGCGGACGGCGGTGATGTCGATCGCCTCGAGGCGCTCGCCGGTGATGACCTCGTAGGCGGTGCGCAGGGCGGCCTCCATGACGCCGCCGGTGGCGCCGAAGATGACGGCCGCGCCGGTGGACTCGCCCAGCGGATCGTCGTAGTCGCTCTCCTCGAGGGCGGGAAAGTCGATCGCCAGTTCCTGGATCATCTGGCCGAGTTCGCGGGTGGTGAGGACGTAGTCCACATCCTGGAAGCCGGAGGAACGCATCTCGGGGCGCGCGGCCTCGAACTTCTTCGCGGTGCAGGGCATCACGGAGATGACGCGCATCGCGGCGGGGTCGATGTTCGCTTCCTCGGCGAAGTAGGTCTTCGCCACCGCGCCGAACATCTGCTGAGGCGACTTGCAGCTCGAGATGTTCGGAAGGAGCTGCGGGTAGTAGTGCTCGACGAACTTGATCCATCCGGGGCTGCAGGAGGTCATGAGCGGGAGTACGCCGCCGGTCTGAATGCGGTGGATGAGTTCGTGGCCCTCCTCCATGATCGTGAGATCGGCGGCGAAGTCCGTGTCGAAGACGCGGTCGAAGCCGATGGCGCGGAGCGCCGAGGTCATCTTGCCGGTCACGACCTGGCCGGGCTCGAGGTCGAGGGCCTCGCCGAGAGCGACGCGAACGGCCGGGGCCGTCTGGACGACGGTGAAGATCTCGGGGTTCTCGATGGCGGCCCAGACGTCCTCAATGGCGCTGCGTTCCACGAGAGCGCCGGTTGGGCAGCGGCTGACGCACTGGCCGCAGTTGACGCAGAGGGCCTCGCCAAGGGGGGTGGAGAAGGCGGGCCCGATGACGCTGTCGTAGCCGCGGCCGCGGATGCGCAGCCCGGCGACGGCCTGGATGGCGGTGCAGGTCAGCACGCAGCGGCGGCAGAGGATGCACTTGTCGGGGTCGCGGATGATCGTGAGGCTGGAGTCGTCGATCGGACGGCCCGGGGGATCGACGCGGAAGCGAACCTCGCGAATGCCCAGGCTCTGGGCAAGGGCCTGGAGTTCGCAGTTGCCGCTGCGCGCGCACTCGGTGCAATCCGAGGGATGGTCGGAAAGCAGGAGTTCGACGACGGCGCGACGGGCCATGCGCACCTTCCGCGAGTGCGTGCTGACCTTCATCCCGTCACGGACGGGGAAGGTGCACGAGGGCTGCAAGACGCGCTCGCCCTCGATCTCGACGAGGCAGACGCGACAGGCGCCTTGGGGCTTCAGGTCGGGATGGTAGCAAAGGGTCGGGATGTTGACTCCGGCCTTGCGCGCGGCCTCGAGCACGGTCATGCCCTCCGACGCCTTGGTTTCGCGACCGTTGAACGTGATGGTGAGTTCGGACATGAGTAAGCTCCTCCAAATAGCGGTCGAGCCGCTTGGCGCGGCGCTACGCGTCGGTCTCGACGACGCAGTCGCAATGCAGACAGCGCCAAGCTTCCTGACAGGCGTCCTTGAGCGAGAGCCCGAGTTCGACTTCGGCGAAGCTGATGCGCCGAACGTCGTCGGGAGCCTTGGGCATGCGCACCGGTGCGATGTCCGCCGAGGCGGCGTGCTCGAAGCGCTCCGCGACCTCGGCGCTGATGATGCGCTTCCGGCGGGGCTTGGGCTCGGGGATCGGCTCGCCCGAGAGGTAGCTGTGGATCGAGACGGCCGCGACGTGTCCGTCGCGAATGGCGTCCACGACGGTCATGGCGCCGGGAGTGGCGTCCCCGCCCGCGAAGACGCCGGGCGCGCCCGTCTCGAGCGTGGCCGGGTTAACGGCGATCTTCCCGCGGCGGGTCTCGACGGGGGACGCCGACTCGTCGATGGTCTGGCCGATGGCGGAGATGATCATGTCGACGGGCAGCGTGCTCTCGGCGCCCTCCGACGGGACCGGTCTGCGGCGACCGCTCGAGTCCCAGTCGCCAAGCTGCATGTGCTGCAGCACGAGGCCGGTGACCTTGCCGTCGGAGACGGTGACTTCCTTGGGCGCGACCAGCATGTGGAGGAAGATGCCTTCCTCCGCCGCGGCCTCGACCTCCTCCGGATGCGCGGGCATCTCGTCGCGCGTCCGGCGATAGCAGAGGTGGACCTCGTTCGCGCCGAGCCGGAGCGCGGAGCGGGCGGAGTCGATCGCGGTGTCGCCGCCGCCGATGACGGCGACGCGCTTGCCGACCTTAGGCTTCGCGCCCAAAGCGATGTCGCGGAGGAACTGGACGGAGTCGACGACGCCGGAGGCGTCGGACCCGGGGCAGCCCAGGTCCGTGCCGAGATGGCAGCCGATGGCGACGAAGACGGCGTCATAGCCTTGCTGGCGGAGTTGCTCCACCGTGACGTCCTTGCCGATCGTGACTCCGGTCTTGAGTTCGACGCCGAGGTCGACGATGCGCTGGATCTCGGACTGGAGAACGCCCTTCGGGAGGCGGTAGTCCGGGATGCCGAGAGCCATCATGCCGCCGGCGATCGGCTGCTTTTCGAAGACCGTGACGTCGTAGCCCATGCGCACGAGGTCATCGGCGGCGGTGAGGCCCGCGGGGCCCGCGCCGATGACGGCGACCCTCTTGCCGCGCTTCGGGGCGAACTTCGGTTCCCAGGCCGACGGCGAGGCGTTGTCGGTGATGGCGCGCTTGAGAACGCGGATGCCCACAGGCGCGTCGAGGGCGCTCCGGCGGCAGTGCGCCTCGCAGTAGGCGGTGCAGACGCGGCCGCAGACTGAAGGAAACGGGTTCGACTCGCGGATGACCGCGTAGGCGCTGTCGATTTGGCTGAGAGCGAGGAACTCGACGTAAGCGGGCACGTCGACGCCGGCCGGGCACGCGTGCTCGCACGGAGCCTTCATGATCTCCGCGCAGGTGCCCGCGCGGCAGCGCTTCGCGCGGATGTGCTCGTCATACTCGTGCCGGAAGTAGCGGACGGTGCTGAGCACGGGGTTGGGCGCGGTCTGGCCGAGTCCGCAGAGAGCCGTCTGGCTGATCTGGGCGCCGAGGTCGAGCAGCAGCTCGACGTCGCCCTCCCGGCCCTCGCCGCGGCAGATCCGCTCGAGGATCTCGAGCATGCGCTTGGTGCCGATGCGGCAGGGCGGGCACTTCCCGCAGGACTCCTCCTGGACGAACTCGACGAAGAAGCGCGCGAGGTCGACCATGCAGGTGGTCTCGTCCATGACGATGACGCCGCCGGAGCCCATGATGGAGCCGAGTTCCTTGAGGCTCTCGTAATCGACGGGGGTGTTCAGGTACTCCGCGGGGATGCAGCCGCCGGAGGGTCCGCCGGTCTGCGCGGCCTTGAAGCGCTTGCCGCCGCGGATGCCGCCGCCGATCTCGTAGATGATGGTCCCCAGCGGCGTGCCCATCGGCACCTCGACGAGGCCGGTGTTGTTGACATGGCCGGCGAGGGCGAAGACCTTCGTGCCCTTGCTCTTCTCGGTGCCGACCGAGGCGAACCACTCGGCGCCGTTGAGGATGATGGGGGCGATGTTCGCGTAGGTCTCGACGTTGTTGAGCAGCGTGGGCTTGCCCCACAGTCCGGCCTGGGCCGGGAACGGGGGCCGGGGCCGCGGCTCGCCGCGCTTGCCCTCGATGGAAGCGAGAAGAGCCGTCTCCTCGCCGCAAACGAAGGCGCCGGCGCCCATGCGGAGTTCGATGTCGAAGCTGTGCTTGGAGCCGAAGATGTTCTCGCCGAGAAGCCCGAGTTCGCGGGCTTGCGTGAGGGCCACGGTGAGGCGCTCGATGGCCAGGGGGTACTCGGCCCGAACGTAGATGTAGCCCTTCTCGGCGCCGATGGCGTACCCGGCGATGGTCATGCCCTCGATCACGCTGTGGGGGTCGCCCTCGAGGACGCTGCGGTCCATGAAGGCGCCGG
>CAZCER010000130.1:0-9420 GCA_964497385.1 uncultured Armatimonadia bacterium
AGCACCGGGGCGAGTCGGTCCACGGCACCGCCCGTGGACGCGCCCGGGCGCCGGGACCGCGGGGTGCGTGGGGAACCTGAAGCGGATGGGCGAGGCCATGTCGGCCTACGCCGCCGACTGGGAGAACTGCCTGCCCGCAGGCAGGAACTACTGGGAGACGACGCCGAGCGACTGGCAGAACGGGCGCCCCTACTTCGTCCGGATCCACCCCTACATGCCCGGCCCTTCATCCTCTTCCTGGGACGTGTTCAGTTGCCCTGACGCAGCCGCTGGCTGGTCCGCGAACGGCTCCATAGCGTTCTCGAGTGTGGACGAAGCCATCGAGTTCGGGGAGGCCCCGGCCACGTTTCGTCTCTCCTACGGCTACAACGAGTGCGTCTTCAACTCCCCGTTCACAGGGAGCCTGGAGTTCAGGCTTGACACAGCCACGGTCCCGAGCCGCGACGTGCTCGTCGCCGATGCGATGGCGCCGGTGAATGACAACTGGCAGCGCATTGGCTGGGCCAACGTGTGCTGCGCAGCATGTGTGGAGGACAGGATGGCGCCGACGAACACGCGGCACTACGGGGGCTCGAACGTGCTCTTCGTGGACGGGCACGTTGATCGCGTCGTCGGTGCACAGGCGTACCATCTCAACTACGGGCGTGGCCAGTGGGGCAACGCACGCTGGTGACGCTTCGACAGAGCGCGGCGGCGAGCCTCACGGCCGCCGCGGGGGAGGGCGAGGCCAGCGAGCATCTCTGGCAGCTTGCTCTGCGCGAGACACGGCTGGCCCTCGGCGATCTGGACGCAGCACCCGACCGCACCGACGAGCGAGGTCGTCGCGAGGTGTGCGATGACCTCGCTTTGGTCTGTGGCCCGGGCCCGGGCGGGTGAGGTATCATTGGGGCGTTGGGGCGTCGTCCACCGCAGGCCGAGCGCCCCCACCGCCGACAGGATGCCCGGGATAGGGAGGGGTCATGGTTACCGACGCTCAGATCGAGGCCGTTGCCGAGCGCCTGCGAGAGGCCGCTCCCGACGCCACGATCATCCTCTTCGGCTCCCAGGCAAGAGGCGACGCACGTGAGGACAGCGACATAGACGTCCTCGTGGTGGAGCCCGTGGTGACGTCGCGCCATGCCGAAATGGTCCGGCTTGACAGCCACATGCGGGGCCTGCGCGTGCCGACCGACATCGTGGTCGTGAGTGAGGCCGTCTACCGCGAGTGGCGCGGCGAGCACGGAACCATCATCCACAAAGCGGCGACGGAGGGGAGGGTCCTGCATGCCCCGCTCGAAGCACGTGGAACTCCTGTTGGTCAAAGCGGCTGAGGACGAGGCGATCATCGATATTGCGATGCAGCACCCCTCGGCCCCAGCGGCGGCCATCGGCTTCCACGCCCAGCAGGCCGTCGAGAAGCTCCTCAAGGCGGTGCTGAGGGCTCGCGATGTGGGTTACCCGCTGACACACAACATCGGGTTCCTTCTGGAACTGCTTCAGGAGGCGGAGGTCGCGGTTCCGCCGGCCTTCTCCGAAGCCGCCGGCCTGACGCCGTTCGCGGTGGAGTTCCGGTACGACGCGCTGCCGCCTGAGGGCAGTGCCGACCTCGACGTCATCCGTGCGCGGGAGCTTGTGCGAGAGATCCGAGCGTGGGCGGAGGCACAGATGCGCACTGCGGCCCAAGCGAACGGGTCGGGCGGTCCGAGTTCCGGCTAGGCGACTTTGCCCCGAGCCCAACGAGGGCCCGTCAGGACCCTATGGAGGCCGAGTGTCGCCCGCCGAACCTCTCCCCGCACCACACGCACGGGAAGTGGTCGGCGGGAGTGAGTGAGGAAGCGGCCTGGGCCTTCTCGCCCTGGTAACGACCGATCTCGAGGGCGAGGAGGCCGACCGCGTCCACCAGCGAGGTCGTCGTGAGGTCCGCGATGACCTCGCTTTGGTCTGCGCTTGCCCCCGGCACTCCGGAGAGCATGCAACAGAACACGAGTCGACCATGCACGTCCACCGAGAGCGTCTCGAGCGCGAGCGCGGGGCAGCTTGCGAGCGGCGCTTCGCAGTACCGATCGGCCCCCAGCGACACGGGGATGGGGCACGTCCGAGCAATGGCCAACACCCGCGCCTCGCACGCGAGCTTCTCCTCGACCGAGAGCACAAGAGGATCGTCGGGCCGCCGCGCCTGCATGTGCCCGTAGCTGACGCGGCTGGCGCCCAGCGATGCGACGAGTTCGGCCAGCGGCTCGATCTGGCTCTCGTTCCCGCGCATCATCACGATGTGGACCCCGACTTCGACGCCCGAGACCACGCAGAGGCCGAGTGTCCGCAGGTTCGCCTCGAAGGCGCCCCCGCCCCGGATCGCGTCGTGGGCCTCGACCGTCGCCCCATCGAAACTGAGAGAGACCGATGCGAGCGCCTCACGCGGGACCGCGCTCAGGAGCTTCACGATCGAGTTGTGCCGAGAACCGTTCGTCACGATCGTGAAGGACAGCCCCGCGTCGGCGACCGTACGGCAGAGGTCGGTGAAGGTCGGATGGAGCGTCGGCTCGCCGCCGGTCAGGATCACGCGCTCGAGGCCCAGCGCGCGGCACTGGGCGAGGATGTCGCGCAGGAGCTGAGTGTCCAGGTCGGCCGTCGGCCGGGACATGTCCCGCAGGCAGTGCGCGCAGCGGAAGTTGCAGCGTGTGGTGACCTCGAAGCCGATCTCCCGGAGAGCCATGCGGTGAGTACACCGGGTTGGGGGAGGGGAGTCAAGGGGCGCTACTCGGACGCCGGTGAGCCTTCCTCGCCCAGAGCTTCCGCGAGCGCAACCACGAGAGGGGGGAGGTCCACGGTCAGAACGTGCCAGACGAGGTCGAGGTTGATCGTGTCGTAGCCGTGGATGAGGCGGTTCCGCATCCCCACCACCTTGGGCCAGTCGATGTCCGGGACACGGTCGCGGTCGGCGGGAGCGACACGCGACGCTGCTTCGCCGATGACCTCCAGCAGACGGAAGACCGCGAGTTCGAAGAGGCGCTCGCTGTCGAGGTCCGCCCTCGTCCGACCTCGTGCCAGTTCCATCGCCTCGCGCGCATGGTCGAGCATGTGGTGCAGGTACACCTCGACCCTATGCCTGCTCATAGAGCACCTCGGCTTCGGCGAGGACCTCGTCACGAAAGTAGCGGCTCAGGCACGCCGCCGTGTTGAGGTCGACCCTGCGTCCCACGATCTCGCTGAGTTCGTCCTGCATCCCGAAGAAGGCGAGGCCCGGCGTCCGGCCCGGCTCGAACTCCACAAGCACGTCGATGTCGCTCTCCGGGGTGAAGTCGTCTCGGAGGACCGACCCGAAGAGCGCGAGCCTGCGGATGTGGTGCTTCCTGCAGAAAGCCGCGAGGGTCGCGTCATCGATCCGGAAGCGGCTGTCGATTGTGGTTTCGGCCATGATCCGGGTCCTCCCGCGTGCACGCTGTCAGTGCATACCAGTACACCGCGACCGCGCGGCGCGAGTCAAGGGGCTGCCCGCGACCGCCTGCCGCCCGACCGGTACAGAGCAAAGCCAGGGACGCGCCAGCGTCCCTGGCTTTGGGTTTGGTTCCGTCGTGCGCTACCCGAGCAGCGTCTTCGCCGTGTCGACGGCCGAGGCGGCGTCGGGGGCGTAGCCGTCCGCGGTGATCTCATCGCAGTACGCCTGGGTCACCGGCGCGCCGCCGATCATGACCTTGACCTTGCCGCGCACGCCCTTCTCCTGAAGGACGTCGATGACTTCCTTCATGCTGGGCATGGTGGTCGTGAGAAGAGCCGACATGGCGATGACGTCCGCGCCTTGCTCTGCGGCCTCGACGAACTTCTCGGCCGAGACGTCCACGCCGAGGTCCATGACCGCGAAACCGGCGCCTTCGAGCATCATCGCGACAAGGTTCTTGCCGATGTCGTGAAGGTCGCCTTTCACGGTGCCGATCGCGACCGTCGCGTCCGGCTCGACGCCCGAAGCCGCGAGCACGGGCTTCAGGACCGCCATGGACTGGTGCATCGCGCGCGCGGAGATGAGGACCTCCGGCACGTAGTACTCATTCGCCTTGAACTTCTCACCAACGACGTTCATGCCCGCGACGAGACCCTCGTTGAGAACCGTCTTGGGGTCGACGCCGGCGTCGAGCAGCTCCTGGGTGAGCTGCTGCGACTTCTTCTCGACTCCTCGGTCCCCTTTGATGATCGCGTCCGAAAGCGCCGTAAGATCCGCCATGATCTCTCCTCCGGATACGCCGGCTCTCGCAGGCCGGCTTTGGAATCCCGCGTATGCTCGATTGCCGTAGAAGCTTTGTCAAGGTCCCGCGTTGATTCCGTTCGCTCAGGTCGGGCTCCTTCAGGCCGCGCCGGATGTTGCCGAATCGCTTGCCTGTTCCGGGAACATCATCTGATCGGCGAAGAGCATGTCGAACTCCAGGAGGCTCGCGAGTTCAACATACTCCACCTCGTCGGCGATGCGGTCCGCCGCCGCCAGTTCCTCCCGCGACGCGAGAGCCATCAGGGCGCCCGCTCCCGCGGCGTTCCCGACCGCCCGGGCCCTGGGGCCGAGTTCGGGAGGGAACAGCCCGATCGCGGCCGCGTTGTGGGCGTTGACGTACGCGCCGAAAGCGCCGGCGAGGAGCACCTCCTCGACCGCGTCGACGGTCACGCCGAGGCGACTCAGAAGCACCCCGACGCCCGCGGCGATGGCGCCCTTCGCGAGTTGAAGCTGACGCACGTCGCCCTGAGTGAGCAGCACGCCGTCCTTGAGCGCGGACTCGTCGCCGCTCGCGAGCACGAAGGCGGGGCCGTCCTCCAACTGCACGAGGCGCTCGGCCACGGCCGGCGGCAAGGCGCGGGCCTCATCGGAGTCGGGCTTGAGCATCCGGCCCGTGTCGAGCAGAACCCCGCAACGCAGGAGCACGGCCGCCGCGTCGATCAGGCCGGTGCCGCAGATGCCTCGGGCGGGCTCCCGACCGATCGTCGTGACCCGGACGACGCCTTCGTCATAGTCGACGTGGTCGATCGCGCCCGGCGCGCCGCGCATCCCGTGGCGGATCGAGGCGCCTTCGAACGCCGGCCCGGCGGCGGTGGAGCAGGCCAGCAAGCGTCCCGCGCCGCCGGCGACCATCTCGCCGTTCGTGCCAATGTCGATGGCAAGGCGCACGCCGGGCAGGCGGTGCATCCGGGTCGCGAGGACCACGCCGACGGTGTCGGCGCCGACCCATCCCGCGATGCACGGGAGGACCGTGACCCGGGCTCCGGGCGCCACATGGCCCCATCCGAGTTCTCGCGCCGGAATCGTCACGGCGTCTTGGAAGCACGGGATGTAGGGTGCGAGCGGGATGTTCCGAGGGTTCGCGCCCAACAGGATGTGCGTCATCGCGGCGTTGCCGACGACGCGCACATCGTAGACGCGCCGCGGGTCCACGTCGTGGTCGGCGCACAGCGCGCCGACCAGGCGGGCGATCACGTCTCTGGCGGCGGCGCCGAGGGTGCTGAGGCCCTCCGCGCCGTTGTCGATGAACGAGATTCGTGAGACCAGATCGTCGCCATAGGCGACTTGGGGGTTGATGTCGGACGCGGCGCCCAGCCGCCGGCCCGTCGACAGGTCCATCAGGTAGGCGACCACGGTGGTGCTGCCCAGGTCAACGGCGACCCCGTAGAGCGCGGTGTCCGCGCCGCCGTGCACTCCGAGCACCAGGCCTTCGCGTTCGACCGCGGTGACGGTGAAGTCCGACTCGCGGCACGCGGTCGGGAGGCCGGGCAGCACCCCCGTGGCGTCGCAGGCCGTGACGCGGATCCCCGCCTCCGCCAGCGCGGCACGGAGGCGAACGGCGTCGGAGCGCTGGTCGGCGAGGCTCGGGGGCGCCATGTTCAGGACCACGGCTCGAGTCGCCGGGTCGAATGGGTCATCGCCGCGCCGAATCATCGCGTCCTCGAGGATCGCGTCGCCTCCCGTGCGCACCTCGGCCGGCAGGAGAACGGTCAGATCGGACTGGGCCGCCGTGCGGCAAGCGAGGCAGACCCCGGCGGCGCGTTCCGCGTCGGTGAGGACCGCGTCCTCGCCGATGGGCCGCGCGTCTCCCTCGATGACCACGCATCGGCATTTGCCGCACACGCCGTGACCGCCGCACGGCGCGGCCAGGGGGATCGCCGCAAGGCGGGCGGCGTCCAGAATCGTCGTGCCCGCGGGAACAACAACGTGAGCGTTGTCCGGCTCGAACTTGATGTCAACAGTCGTACTCAACAGACGTTCACCTCGTTCACCGGGATGCGGGGATGCGGTGGGCGCGCAAGGACGAAGGCAACGATCCATGCGAAGACCGGGGATGGCGGAGGTTGACGCGGCGTTCGTTCAGTCGGGGAAGTAGAGCATCTGCTCCATGGCGTCCGCGTTGTCCGGATCGATCTCGAGGACGCGCTCGAACTGAGCCTTCGCCTCATCGAACATGCCGAGCATGCATAGCGCCTTCCCGTAGGTGAGCAATGCGGCGACGTCGGACGGCAGCAGCTCCACAACGCGCTTGAAGCGGTCGAGCGACTCATCGAAGAGGCCGGTGTTCAGAAGACAATGGCCGAGCCCGCTCTGCGCCGCCGTGTCATCCGGGAAGTCCGCGAGGACTCGCTCATAGATCGGTTGCGCCGCCTCGTAGTCTCCGTTCACGCGAGACACGTCAGCACCGGCGAGTAGTTGGCTCTTCTCCTGCTCGGTCATAAGCGCCGCTCGCTTTCCCCACGAAGTCGCCCCGCCGTCTGTCCGACGCGCCTAGACACGCCAAACAGAGCCTCCGCACCGACCTCACGCCTTCGGATCGCGGATCACTCCTTTGCGCCGTCATCGCGGTCGCTTCTGAGCAACGGCGTCGCGCACGTCGCTCGCGTACGGCTCTCCGGGACGATCTCCAACCGCCCGCACGCGCGGCCAGTCGGCACATTCCTCTGCGGGAGGTGTGATTCCTGCCTGCTCGGGCAGCCCTCCGGGTCCGGATTGACAGCGGTTTCACGGGGCGTCGGACGCCGCTCCTTCCGGCGAATCGACCCGCACGCCCGGCGCGATGCGACGCCCGTTCGCGAAGTCCCTGCCGCTCTGGCGGCCGCGTCCGGCGGGCTGGAGTTCGCGGAGGCCGACCGCGCCTTCTCCGCACGCGACCACAAGCAAGTCGTCCTCGACGCCCAGCACGACGCCGGGTTCCCCTTCACGGTCCACGCCAACGGCGCGCCAGACCTTCAGCGGCTCCCCGGCGAAAGCGGTGAAAGCTCCCGGGGCGGGGTTGAACGCGCGGATGTGGTTCACCAGCGCCGCGGCCGGCTGCGTCCAGTCCAGGCGACCTTGCTCGGGTCTCAGCGCCCGGGCCCACGTCACGGCGCTCGAATCCTGGGGGATGGGGCGCGCCTGACCCGCTTCGATCAGCGTAAGAGCCCTGGAGAGCAAGTCTGCCCCCGCATCGGCCATGCGCGCCATAAGTTCGCCCGCGGTCTCCTCCGGGCCGATGGGCGTCTCCTCCTGCAGGAGGACGTCGCCTTCGTCGAGCCCGACCTCCATGTACTGAACCGTCACGCCCGAGATGGCGTCGCCCGCCCAGATCGCGTATTGAACGGGGGCGGCGCCGCGCCATCGCGGGAGCAGGGAGAAGTGGAGGTTCACGGGTTTGAGGCGGGGAATCGCCAGGGTCTCCGGCTTGAGGATCTGGCCGAAGGCCACGACCGCGAAGATATCCGGCTCAAACGCCCTGAGCGCCTCGTGCGCCTCGGGGGCGTTCACCGACGCGGGTTGGATGAAGGGGACTCCGCTGTCGCTCGCGCACCGCTTCACCGGCGGCGCGCAGACCTGACGGCCGCGACCCTTGGCGCGGTCGGGCTGGCAGACGCCCATCAGTTCATGGCCGTCCGCCAGAAGCCGACGGAACGAAGGCTCCGCGCAGGAGGGGGTTCCCATGAAGACAACGCGCAGGCTCACCGTGCGCCACCGTGGACGAGCGTCTTCGGCTTCACGACCTCCGCCCCGAATCGCGCATAGGCCTCCTCGCGGGGGATGAGCCGCCCAACGCGTTCGGTTTGGCCGGTCTCCGCGTCCTCTTCGTCCTCGATCCAGCGCACCTTCTCGTCCGTAACGCGGTCCAGGAAGACGACGCCGTCCAGATGGTCGATCTCATGCTGGATGCACCGGGCGAACAGATCGTCGCCCTCGACCTCGAACTCCTCGCCGTTCTCATCCAGCGCGCGCACCACGACCGCCTCGGCGCGGGTGACCATGCCCTGAACGCCCGGGAGACTCAAGCAGGCTTCGACCTCGGTCTCCTCCTCCGCGCTCCGTTCGACGATCTCGGGGTTCACGAACGCCAGACTCTCGTCGTCAATCGACACCACGACCACGCGCCGCGGCACTCCGATCTGCGTTGCGGCGAGACCGATGCCGGGCGCTTGGTGCATCGTCTCGAACATGTCGCGGATCAACTCACGCACCGGCTCATCGACTGCGGTGACCGGCTGGGCCTCCTCACGAAGTCGCGGGTCACCAAGCAGCACTATCTCACGCAGAGCCAATTCCACACCTCGTCTTCGGCGCCCTCGCCGCGCCAGCACATGCTCAGCCGCCGAACGCCGCCGGGCGTCCGTGCGAAGATAACCGCACCTAACTACATCAAGGAAAGCGGGTCCATGTCAACAACCAACAGGCTGCGGGCCTCCGTTGAGAGGCGGCCAAGCACGGTGCGCACCCATTGCTGGACGTCGTCCGCCGGCGCGAACAGCTCGACATGGAAGCGCGCCTTGCCGCGCAGCTTCATGATGGGGCAGGCCGCAGGGCCTAGAACGCGGGCCCCGTTCGGCTGAAGCGCCTGTGCGGCCTCGGCCATCGCCTCAATCGCCGCCTCCGCCACGAACGCGTCCTCGTGGGCGGCGACGATGTTCGCAAGCCGCATGAACGGCGGGTAGCCGTCCCGCCTGCGGGACTCGATCTCCGTCGCGAAGAACCCCTCGAAGTCGTGCCTCGCCGCGCAGCCGATGGCCCAGTGGTCTGCGCAGAAGGTCTGCACGAGCACGCGCCCCTCGGCCGCGCGCCGACCGGCCCGGCCGGCGACCTGCGCGAGGAGGCTGAAGGTGTGCTCCGCGGCGCGGAAGTCCGGGAAGTGCAGTCCCACATCGGCGAGGATGACGCCCACGAGCGTGACGCGCGGGAAGTCGAGGCCCTTCGCGATCATCTGCGTGCCGATCAGCACGTCCGCCTCCCCGCGCTCGAACCGTCCGAGGATTCGGCCGTGCGCCCCCTTCTCCGTTGTCGTGTCGCGGTCCATCCGTAGGACGCGCGCGTCGGGCACGAACTCGCGGATCTCCTCGGCGGCGCGCTCCGTGCCCGTGCCCATCGCGTGAAGATGCTGGCTCCCGCAGGTCGGGCACGCCGTGACAACCGGCCCCTCGTAGTCGCAGTGATGACAACGCAGCACCGCGTCTCGCTGATGG
>CAZCER010000130.1:9430-9772 GCA_964497385.1 uncultured Armatimonadia bacterium
AGGGACACATCGCAGTTGTCGCAGCGGAGCGGCTCCCCGCAGTCACGACACAGGAGGAAGGGAGACCAGCCCCGTCGGTTCAGGAGGAGGATTGCCTGCTCGTTGCGGGAGACGGTCTCCTGCAGAGCGTCCGAGAGCGCCTCCGAGACCAGCGCGTCCTTCCGGTTGCGGGGCTCCTTGCGCATGTCTACGACCTCGACGCCGGGCAGGCGGCCACCCGCGACGCGCTCGCTGAGGGTCAGGAGTTCGTGGCGTCCGTCCAGCGCGGCCTGGTAGGACTCGAGCGACGGCGTCGCGCTCCCGAGCAGCAACGCGGCCCCGGCCCGGCGGGCGCGCTCCGCC
>CAZCER010000131.1:0-1885 GCA_964497385.1 uncultured Armatimonadia bacterium
GTGATGGATCGCGAGGATTTCACCTTGACCTATCCCGACGTCACCCGCCTGATGCGCGATCTGAAGACACTCGGGGCGCATAACAGTACGCACGGCCGCCCGCGCGGACTGACCGGCCGCGGCCGGCTCGCGCGGGTCGCCGAGTCCTACGAACGCTTCCTGACCGATGGACTGCCGAGCCTGCTCGCCCTGCGCGTACCTCTCGCGGGCTACTCCGTGAAGCCGGCGGACGATGGCACGCGGAGCCTGCTCCTCGTGATCGGCGGGGCGGCGGCCCAGGCGATGGTTCTGGTGACAGGCGTTCCCTGGCCCTCGCCCGAAGGCGTCTTCGACGGGAACGGCGCGCGCCGCGTCGTTGTGCCGACCGCGTCGTCGAACGCTTTGTCCGAAGCCGAGGTCCGCTGCGTAGGGGAGCAGATGCTCGACTACGTTTCGGCGCGCCTCGGCGAGGCGCCCGCGGGCATGGAATGGGATGAGGCGTTGGCGCGGGCGTGGTTGCCGCTTGACCGCTGGATCGGCGACTTCCTGAAGCGCTCGGAGACCGCGCAGGTCCTGGACTCCACCAACTGGCTCTCGGAGCGCACGCACCTCCGGCGCCTCATCATCCTTGGCGACGACCGATCGGTGCATCCGGACCACCTCGGGCGGGTCTGCCCCTACGAGAAGCCCGAGGGTCCCAACATCGGGAAGGTGGTGACCATCGCGAGGGGAGCGCGGGTTGTGGGCGGCCGTCTCGTCCCCGCCGAGCAGCCGCTCTCGGAGCACCTCGGGATCGCGGCCTCGTTCGCACCCCTGATCGAACACTCCGACCCCGTGCGACTGCTCATGGGCTGCAACATGATGCGCCAGTGGATCCCTCCGGACTCTCCCGAGCCCGCCCTGGTGCGGACCGGAAGCGAACCTGACGAGCCTGGCGTGTGGTGTGGGCGGAACCTGCTGACGGCCTACATGTCGCTCGGAGAGCACACGCATGAGGACGCGCTGGTGGTCAGCGAGTCGTGCGCCGCGCGCCTCGGCTACCCGGAGCCCCTCGAACCTGGCGACAAGCTGAGCAACCGCCACGGGCAGAAGGGCGTGATCTCGGCGATCTGGCCCGATGCCGAGATGCCCTGCCTGCCCGATGGGAGAGCCGTCGATCTCGTGGTGAGCTTCGTCGGGGTGCATACGCGCCTCAACTTCGGGCAGATCCGCGAGGCCGTCCTGGGCCGGATCGCCCAGACAAGGGGCGAGGCCGTTGTCGTCGCTCCGTGCGAGGGGCCGAAAGCGGACGAACTCCGCGCCCTACTGCGCGAGGCGGGTCTGCCGGAGGACGGCATGGAACAGCTCACCCTGTGGCGCGGCGGGCCGGCTCTCGCGCGGCGCACGACCGTCGGTTGGGTGTACTGGGGCAAGACGGTGCATCGCGCCGGAGAGAAGCTCCACTGCCTCGCCGGCCCGCGCGCCGACCAGCGCGTGAGGGCCGCGCGCGGGCAGAGGCAGGGCGTCATGGAGTACTGCGCGATGCGCGAGGTCGGAGCCTACGAGAACATCCGAGAGTGTCTGAATGTGCGCGAGGAGAGCCACCCGGACGCCGCGACGCTCGCCGACCGCCTGGCCATCGGACCGGTGGAGCAGTCGGCGGCTCCGAGCCCTCAGTTCCAGAAGCTGGTCGGCATCCTCGACGCCGCCGGCATCCGGGCGGAACTGCGCCCCGAGGGAGTCTCCTTCCGGTTCGAACGCCCCTCCGAGCCGAGGCTGGAACTGGTCCGTCCCGTGCGGCACCCGTGGATCTCGACGCGCGAACTCACCGACGTGGGGCGCCAGGACGACCTGGCGGAGTTCCGAGCGCTGGAGGAAGCAAACCGGAAGCTCGCGGAGGCCGCCGCGGAAGAGAGGGAGCAGGGGC
>CAZCER010000131.1:1895-9762 GCA_964497385.1 uncultured Armatimonadia bacterium
CGACTCGTCGAGACCCGAGCGCCCGAGAGCCTCCTGGACAGGGCCCACGCCGACGTCGCCGACGCCGCCCGCCGATGCCTCAACGCGCTCCTCACCCGGTACGAGACCCAACCGGGCGGCCGGTGCCTCTTCTCCGGACGCGCCGTCCTCGCACCCGGCGCCGGACTGGCGCATGACGAAGCCTCCATCCCCGATGAGATGGCTTGGGTGCTCTTCGGGCCTCTCGCGGCACGGCGGCTTGGCGACACGGAAGCCGTCGCCGCGCGCACGGCGGAGGCCGTCCACGCACTCGACGCGGTGATGGCCGAGTCCTGGATCCTCATCAACAGAGCGCCGTCGCTCGAGACCACGAACATCCTGGCGTTCCGGCCCCGACGGGCGCCGGAGAGAGTCATTCGCATTCCGGCGCTCGCGTGTCCGCTGATGAACGCCGACCACGACGGGGACCAAGTCGCGGTCCTCCTGCCGGTCACGGAAGCCGCCCAGCGAGAGGCCCCGCGGACCCTCTCCATCGCGGCGCAGCTCACGCGCGCGCCGCGGCCCAACTACATCCACGGCGCCCCGCCGCTTCGCTTCCTGGACGGCGTGTGCCCGACGCACGAGGCTGCCTGGGGTCTCGCCGAACTCGGGCGCACCGAAGCCGGTCTGCGCGAGATCAGCGACCTTGCCGGCGCCGAGGTGCATGGCCGCGACGGACTCGTCACCCGTGCGAGCCTGGTCGAGGCCGTTCAGACCGTGATGCACCGCGATGGTCCCGAAGCGGCGCTGGCGGCCGTGGACAGACTCACGCGCCGGGGCTTCGAGGTCGCCCGCCTCTCCGGCGCGTCGATCAGCCCGTTCCTCGGCGAGGCGCTCGACACGTCGGGGCGGCCGGAGAGCGACGACGCGTCCGCATGGCGGCGGTGCTCCGACGAACTCCTCGAGCAGCTCACCGCTCGAGACGATGTCGACAACGACCTTGTCGGTCCGCAGCTCATGCTCGTGCGCATCGGCGCCCGGGGGAACGCGTCACACCTCTGCCGGCTCATCGGCACACCCGGAACCGTGCGCGCGGCGGACGGCGCGGAGGTCGTGCTCCGTCACAGCTACCACGATGGGCTCACCCCGGAGGAGCTGCTCGCGAACATCCCCGGGGCGATGCAGGGGCTCCTCGAGGTGAACCTCGCGTTCGAGGGGGTGGGGCGCGCCTTCGCCGAGGAACACGCGCCGAGAAGCCTATACGCACTCGGCCGCGCCTGGTGCGCCCGCAGACCATGGCGCGGCACAGACCGCCGGCCGCACCCCGGCGTTGTTTTCGCCAGAGCGGCCGCCCTCGAGGAGACGGATCCGCTCGAGGATGTGGACAGTCGGCTGTTCGTGGGGCTGCCGGTCGCGTAGGGGAGGCGTTTCCCCGGGGGCCGCCCCGCCCCCGGGCGCAGCCCCCTATCAGAGTCCTCCCGCGCCGGGTCGTCCGCCCGACCGCCCGTAATGCTGACACGGCTCGACGGCCACATGTAGAATACGAACGCTTGAGCCGGACTGATCCGCCGGTCCGACCGCGTGGCGCCGGCGTGTGGGAGGTTGCGTAGATGCCTGAGGATACGGGCGGCACGATCATGGAGGGCGCCGAGACGGAAGTCCCGGCCGAGGAGGACGCCGGATCGGCGCCCGTCAGCACGCGGTCCGTGCTGGACACCAAAGAGGGCCAGGTCGTCGCGGGCCTCGCGCGCATCATCGCCCTGGCGCAGTGCTGCGGCATCTTCATTCTTGTCGTCTTTCTGATGCGCTACAACACCGAGATCGCCCATGACTTCGCCGCGGGCGGCATGAGCAACGAGTACGAGGAGATCCTGCCCGAGTGGCAGCAGATGGTCGATCCGTCGATCATGCTCGTCCCGGTGTTCATGGCCGTCATCGCCGTCGTCTCCTGGGGCCTCTGGAAGCTGCGCTCCTGGGGGCGCCGGGGCGCCATGCTCCTCGCGCTCGCCATGGTGGTCGCCGGCGTCGCGGCCGCCTACACGCTGGTGAACGAGGAGGTCACGGTCGAGATCGCCGATGACACCGAGTACCTCGGCGTGGAGGACGACGCTCAGTTGATGCAGACCGCCGCCGCTCTCGCGGTCTTTTACGTTCTCATTCTCGGCTCGCTCATGGTGCCGACCGTGGGCCGCGTCTTCGCCTTGGCCACGGCGGAGCACGCGGAGCGGGAGAAGCGCTTCACCATCGACACGGAGGCGCCCCGCTCCCACTTTAAGGCGCAGCACGAGGTCGAGCAGTTGTAGGACCGCTGTGCTACACTGACGCGCGTGAAAAAGGCCGCCTCCGCCAACCCGAAGCGCTCGCCCAAAGGCGCGAGCGGCGAGGCCCTGCGTCGCGCGCAAGGGTTCGCGAGGCCGCACCGCCGCACGTGGTGGCTCGCCGTCACGGCCGTGGCGGGGCGCGCCCTGGCGATGATCGCTCTCCTCTGGGCCTCCGAGCAGGTGCTGGGCACCAAGGAGATGCTCGACAGCCGCAAGCTCCAGGCCGACGACGCCGTGATGCACTGCCTCGTCTGGACTCTCGCCGTGGCGGGCATCGGCATGGTCGCCGTCGTGTTCTACGGAACCGCCGTGTTCCTCTGGAACTCCGCCGCCGCGAAGACGATCCGCGACATCCGTGACCGCATGTTCGCGCATCTCAGCAGGCTCGGCGCCCCGTTCTTCGACCGCACGCGGACGGGCGGGACGGCCTCCAAGCTCCTGAACGACACCCAGTACCTCCAGCAGATCGCGACCATGGATCTGCGCGACCTGCTGGCCGCCCCCGTCACGATCGTCGGCGGGTTCGCCTACATGACCTGGCTCTCGTGGCAACTCACCGTTCTCGTGCTGGTGGCCGTCCCCATCGTCGTCTGCCTCACCAGCACCCTCGGCAGGCGCGTGCGCCGGATCACTTCCCAGCTCCAAGAGTCCACCGCGACCCTTGCCTCCACCCTTTCCGAGTGGGTCTCCGGGATCCGCGTCGTGAAGATCTTCGGCCTGGAGGAGACCGGCCAGGAGCGCTTCGCCGCCGAGAACCAGGACATCTACCGCAACACCATGCGCGCCACGCGCGTGCAGTCGCTCCTCTTGCCCGCCTCCGAGTGGGTCACCGTCGTCGCCTTCTGCGCGGTGATCTGGTACGGGATCTACCTCGTCCTCCACAACGATCTCACATTCGGCAAGTTGATCGTCTTCGCCCTCGCCACGCAGCGCGTCGGCGCCACGATCAGCCGCACCGGGCGGGAGTGGTCGAGGCTTCAGGAGATGGGCGGGATCTTCGACCGCATCTTCGCCTTCCTCGACATGAAAGCCGACGAAGCCGGGGACTCCGATCTTCCCTCCCTGCAGTGCACCGAGGGGCATGTTCGGTTCGAGGACATCCGCTTCGGCTACGACGCCGGGGCGCCGGTGCTCCACGGCGTGACGATCGATTTGCTGCCCGGGCAGGTTGTCGCCGTGGTGGGAGAGAGCGGTTCGGGCAAGTCGACTCTCGCGAACCTTCTCGCGCGCCTCTACGAGCCGACCGGAGGGCGCGTCCTCGTCGACGGGCAGGATGTGCGCGAATACTCCCGCGCCTCCCTGCGGAGCCACTTCGGCGTCGTCCTCCAGGAGAGCTTCCTGTTCACGGGAACCGTTGAAGAGAACATCCGCATGGGCCGCCCCGACGCGACCGACGACGAGGTGCGAGACGCCGCGCGCGCCGCGAACGCCCATGACTTCATCGAGGCCCTCCCCGACGGGTACGCGACCATCGTCGGCGAGCGCGGGGCGACGCTCTCCGGTGGGCAAAGGCAGCGCGTCGCGATCGCTCGAGCCCTGCTCCGCAACCCCCGCGTCCTGATCCTCGCCGAGGCGACCTCGTCGCTCGACTCCGAGGCCGAACGGGTGGTCCAGGACGCTCTGAACAAGCTCATGGCCGGCCGCACGACGCTCGCGATCGCACACCGTCTCTCGACCATCCACCACGCCGACAAGATCGTCGTCCTCGACGCCGGCCGCATCGTCGAACAAGGCGCCCACTGCGAACTGCTGCGCGCGGGAGGGCACTACGCCCGCCTCTGGGCGCTCCAGTCCGGTGGTTCGATCGCCCGAGCGGAGGCGGTCGGGTGACGACCACGGCGGCGGCTCCCGAGGCGCGCCCGCGCGAACTCGACAGCGGCGCGCGGGTGACGCGGTTCCTCTACAACCTCGCTCTCGCGGCCCTCTTCCCCCTCCTCGTCCTCTACTACGCGTACCGCGTCACCCTGGGCGGCAAGAGCGCGAAGGGCTTCCTGCAGCGCATGGGCGTGCTCTCCGCCGACATCCGCGAGGCGTTGGCGCGAGACCCCGGCCGGAAGCTCGTCTGGATCCACGCCGTGTCGGTCGGGGAGGTCTCCGCCGCACACCCGATCGTCCGCGAACTCGTCGCGGCCGATCCCGCCGTCAAGATAGCCGTGTCGGTCACGACCAGCACCGGCTGCGCGGAGGCGAGCCGGCGCATCACCGAGCGCTCGGCTCTCTTCTACCTCCCGCTCGATCTGCCGCTCTGTGTCGCGGCGACCTTCCGCGCCGTGCGGCCCGACCTGCTGGTCATCATGGAGACCGAACTCTGGCCGAATCTTCTGGACCGCGCGCGCGCCGAAGGCGTCCCGGTCATCATCGCGAACGGCCGGGTGTCCGACCACAGCTTCCGGAGAGCCAGCCGGGTCAGACCTCTCTACCGCTGGGCGCTCTGGTGCGCGAACTGGATCTGCATGCAGTCCAGCGCCGACGCTGAGCGGATCCTCCGACTCGGCGCCGCGCCGGAGCGCGTCGTCGTGCTCGGGAACAGCAAGTTCGACGAGTCGTGCCCTGAGGTGGACGACGCGAAGAGAGCGGCGCTCCGCGAGGAGTACGGCATCGCCCCCGACGCTCCCGTGCTGATCTGCGGGTCGACAGGGCAGGGCGAGGACGCTCCCCTTCTGGACGCCTTCCTGAGCGCCAGGATGTCCGTGCCGGGCCTCCGCCTCATCCACGTGCCGCGTCACCCCGAGCGCGGCGAGGAGATCCGGGCCCTGGCGGGCGAACGCGGCTTCGAGGCGGTCCGACGCTCCCTCATGCGCGAGGGCAAGGAGTCACCCCTCGGCCGCGACTGCATCGTCATCCTCGACACCATCGGCGAGCTGACTCCTCTCTACGCCATCGCGGACGTGGTCTTCGTCGGTCGGAGCCTCGTGCCTCAGGGAGGCGGGAACGTTCTGCAGCCGCTCTTCTACGGCAAGCCCGTGCTCGTCGGACCCCACACCACCAACATGCGCGAGATGGTGCGCGTGGCGCGCGAGGCCCGGGTCTGCTTCGTCGTCGAGGGCCCTGAGGCGCTCGCCTCGGCTGTGGCGCGGCTTCTCGGCGACCCGGACGAACGCGCGGCCGTCGCGGCTCGCGCCGGCGTCATCTTCGACGAGAACCGAGGCGCCTCGGCCCGGTACGCTCGGGCCGCGCTCGCCGCACTGCGTGGGGAGCCGGTGTCCCGTGCCTGACGCGGTGCGCTGGGAGCGGCTTGTGGCGGGAGAAGAGCCTCCCGGACCGGCGGACCGTCTCAGCCTCATAGCGCTCTCCGGCGCGAGTCTTCTCTACGCTGGAGCAACCGCGGCCCACGCCGCCTTCCGCGCTCTCGCGCCCGGAGCGCGCCCCGCCGCTCCATCCCTCTGCGTCGGAAACATCACTCTCGGCGGAACGGGCAAGACCACCGCCGCGCGCGCGGTCGCCCGTAGGCTCCTCGAACGCGGCCATCGCACCGCGGTCATCCTCCGGGGATATGGACGCTCGGGAGCCATGACCCAGCAGGTCGCCCACGACGGCCAAGCCCTCCGCGCGACGCCCGACGCGGTCGGCGACGAAGCCGTCATGCTCGGACGCTCGCTCGAACGCGCGATCGTCCTGGTCGGGTCCGACCGCGTGGCGTCGGCCCGGCGCGCCGTCACGGAGTTCGGCGCGGACCGCCTCGTGCTCGATGACGGGCTCCAGCACCGCCGCATTCGACCGCACCGGACGCTTGCGCTCTGGGACGCCACGCAGCGCCCCTCGCGCTCGCGCCTCTTCCCCCGAGGATGGCGGCGCGCGCCCCTCCGGACCCTGCGGCGCTTCGACCTCGTTGCGATGACCCGGGCCGAGGTGGCCGCGGAGGCCGACGCCGTCTGGGACGAACTCCGTTCGCTCCGGGGCGCGCTTCCCCTGATCCGTTGCGCGCACCGGCCCGTGAGCGTACTCGGCCCGGAGGGCGCATCCTCGTCCCCGCAGGCTTTGGCGGGCCGGCGCGTCTTGGCCGCGAGCAGCCTCGGCAACCCGAAGGCCCTGCGCCTCACCCTCGCGAATCTGGGAGCGGAGGTCGTGGGCGAGCGCGTCTTCCCGGACCACCATCTCTACACCGAGTCCGACCTGCGAGAACTCCTCGACGCGGCGGCGAGGAACGGGGCCGAGCGCGTCGTCGTGACCGAGAAGGACATGGTGAAGCTCGCCGCGTTCGACGGAGCCCAAGCGCTCAGCGTTCTGATCGTCGATCTAGCCGTTCCGGACCCCGAGGGCGAGGCGCTTCTCGAGGGCCTGCTCGACAGCCTCGCATGGACGGAGGGAGAGGGCCTTGGCGCGACCCACGCGCGCGGGTAAGTCCCGCCGCCGCAAAGACATCGAGAACGCCGTCTCGCGCGGCGCCGTGCGCGTTCTGCGCGGCCTCGCGACCGCGCTCCCGCACTCAACCGCCATGCGCGCGGCCGGGGCGGTCGGGGCCCTCGCGCACCACGTCTGCTTCTGGTGGCGGAGGATCGCGGAACGACAGCTTGCTCAGGCGTTCCCGGAGTGGCCTGCGCACCGCGTGCATGGAACCGCGAAGCTCGTGTTCGTGAACTTCGCGAAAACGATGTTCGAGTTCCTCCGCTCGAAGCGCGTCATGGGCGACGACTTCCGACGCCTGAACCGCCTCCACGGCTACGAGCACATGGCGCGCGCCTTTGAGGCGGGCCGGCCCGTTGTGCTGCTCGCGGCGCATTACGACAACTGGGAGTGGGTCGGTCAGCGCCTCTGCGTCGAGGGCGCCAAGGTGAGCGTCATCGCGCGCTCGCAGGACGACCCGCGACTGACTCAGCTCATCGACGAGACGCGGGCCGCGGGCGGCCTGAAGGTCGTCGACCGCGACGACGTGCGCGGCGCTCTGAGGGCTCTCCGAAGCGGCGAGGCCCTCGGCATCGTGCCCGACCAGAACGTGGTCGCGGGCGGCGTCTTCGTCGAGTTCTTCGGGCGGCCGGCCGCCACCGTCGTGGGCCCGTACCGCATGGCCAAGCGCTTCGACGCCGTCGTGCTGCACGCGCTCTCCCGCCGCCGCCCCGATGACACGCACGATGTGCACATCTTCCCCGCGGACCTGCCCGAGCCGACGGGCGACGACGACATCGACGTCGTCGCGTGGACGCAGGCCTGGACGCGCGGCCTCGAGGCGTGGATACGCGAGGCGCCTGAGCAGTGGCTCTGGTTCCATAAGCGCTGGCGGACGCAACCCGAGGACGGGGCCCGGACTGAGGCCGAGGGGGACGGCGAGTGACCCCCGCCCCGGAGCGCTTCCTCGTGATCCGTCTCTCCGCCATCGGTGACTGCGTCCATTGCTCGGCGGCGGTGCGCGCGCTGCGCGAGGCTCGCCCGGACGCCTTCATCGCGTGGATGGTCGAGCCCAAGAGCGCCGCGGTGGTCGTCGGCAGCGCGCTCGTCGATGAGGTCATCCTCTGGGATCGGAAGAAGGATCCGCTCCTGACCCCGCGCGGACTCGTCGGCATGTGGAAGCGACTCCGACCGTACCGCTTCGACACCGCCCTCGACTTCCAGGGCCTCGGCCGGAGCGCCATCGTCTCACTCCTCTCCGGCGC
>CAZCER010000132.1:0-9737 GCA_964497385.1 uncultured Armatimonadia bacterium
CGCGAGCGGCGGTCGTCACGGGCCCGCGGAACGTCGCGGGCTCGCGCGTCGCGGTCCCGGGAGGATCGTTACCAACCTCGCCGGTCGCGCTCGTGCGAGTCCCGGTAGTCGCCTCGGTCGTCGCGCCAGTCGCGCCGGTGGCCGTCATCGGGCCTCCAGCCGTAGTGCCGAGGCGCAAAGTGGCCGTGGCCTCGGCCGTAGTCCGGCTTGAAGCGAGGTCCCGGGCCCGGCGGGTGACCGAAGTGGGGAGGCGGGCCGTAAGGCGGCCCGTCATACACGACCACCCTGGTCCGATAGGGATCGAGATACGGCTCGCGGCAGTACGCGCGCGCCGGTCCCCCGTAGCGATAGTCCTCGCGGCGAACGACGGCGCGCCCCCCGGAGTCGTATCCGAGGTAGGCCGTCTGTCCCCCTCCGAGGTCCACCACGCCGCCGAGCCGCACGTCGACATGGTCGCCGCGAAGCCTGAGACCCACATCCAGCCAGTCCGCCCGGACTGCGCTGGTCGCCACTAGAACGAGGAAAGCGAGCGTTGCGGTGCGAGCGAAGATCGTCGCGCGAGGCGTCATGCAGAGCCCTCCTTCCGTGCGCGCCGGCCAACACCACGAGCTTGCGGTGGCGCCGCTGCCGCAGGGCCCGCGCGGCCCGCGCGTTCGATGCATTCCCGACGCTTGGCGGGACGCCGGCGTTCCCTCTACAGAGAGGCCGTTCGATGGGCTGTGCGCGCTGAACGCTGTGCTATAATGGCGCGCGTTCGCGTGCGACCTCGGAGATGGGATGGAGAGCGCTTGTTCGGACGGCGGCGTAAGCGGGCTCCTGAAGCCAAGTTCCCCTTGGCTCGCATCACAGTCGGCGCGGTCACCCATCTGGGCCATCTCCGCCCCGAGAACGAGGACCACTTCGCGGCCTATCTGCCCGAGGACGAGGAAGCGCTCGCCGAACGCGGCGCGCTCCTTGTCGTCGCGGACGGGATGGGCGGCCACGCGGCCGGAGCGCTCGCGAGCCAGACCGCCGTCGACGCGCTCCTCGACGAGTACTACTCCATGCTCCTCGACCGCGACCTTGAGACCGCCTTGCACGACGCCTACGTCGCGGCCAACCGTCGGGTCGTCGCCGTGAGCGAAGCGCGGCCCGAGGCCGCGGGCATGGGCACGACGCTGGTCTCCGTGGCGGTGCACGGCGCCGAGTTCGTCGCCGCGAACGTCGGCGACAGCCGGGCCTATCTGTTCCGCGGTTCGAAGTTGACCCGGCTGACAACCGACCACACCCTGGCCCAGGAGATCCTGGCGCGCAACAACGGGTCGGAGTTGGGTCTGGCGGACGCCGCCGCCATGTCGATGGGCCACCAGCTCACGCGCTGCATCGGCATCGACGAAGACGACGCGGCGCCCGATCTCGTCCGCGCCGCGCTTCAGGCCGGCGACGTCCTGCTTCTGGCCTCCGACGGCCTCACCGGACCGGTGCCGGACCATGAGATCGCCGAGGTGCTCCGAATCGAGCGCTCGCCCAGCGTGGCGGGGCACATGCTGGTCGCGTGCGCCCTCAAAGCCGGCGGGCCCGACAACGTCACCGCGCTCCTAGCGCGCGTGGACTCCCTGGAGTGACAGCCCCATGGCGCCGGAAGTCCGGAGAGGTGCACAGCATGTCAGGTGACGGGGCCGTCTACCCGCGTCGTCCGGGCACGATCGCGCTGGACGAGACCCTCCGCGACGACTTCCGAAGCCTCTGCGGCGCGGACCTGGCGCTTGCGGTCTCGGGCGACGCGCGCTTGGTCTTGGAGCATCCCCGTCGCCACGCGTTCTCCGAGGACGAGGTCTCCGAAGTCGTCGCGGCGCCCGGTCCGGCCGAGAACGGCGTGAGCCCCGTCCTGGTGGAGTCGCGTCGCGAGCTGTTCGCCGTCACCCGGGTCTCGCCCGTGGCGGTGCTTGTCTGCGGCCCCGTCGGCGAGGGGAGCCTGCGAGAGATCACCGTACTGGGCCCCGCCGACGCCCATCGGGATCGACTGGGGCCCGAGGGGGAGAGCGCGGTTCGATCGCTCGCGATGCTCGCGTGCGTCTTTCGCGACATGATCGAGCGGGCCGACCGAGCCGACCAGGTCTACTCTCAGATGTCCGTGCTCAACACCGTCGGGGAGATCGTCTCACGCGAGCCCGACATGAACCAGGCCGTTCAGGAGATCCTCGAGATGGCCACCGCCCTCCTGGACGCCGATTCAGGCTCCGTGATGCTCTTTGATGAAGAGGAGAAGGACAAGCTGCGCATCGCCTACGCGAAGGGGCTTCCTCGCGATGTCGTCGGTTCGGTGCGCGTAACCCTCGGCGAAGGCGTCTCCGGCACCGTCGCGGCCACCGGCGAGCCCATTCTGCTGCGCCGCGGAAGGCGGCACCACCTGTCGACGCAGCCGCGAGCCGAATGGTCCGCGGCGATCTGCGTCCCCCTGCGGGTCAAGGACAAGGTCGTCGGGGTTCTCAACATCCGCGACAGCCTCAAGGGAACCGACTTCGAGCAGGAGGATCTCCACCTGGCCCTCACGTTCGCGAGTCAGGCCGCCTTGGCCATCGACAACAGCCGTCTGGTGCGCCGCCTCTCGGAGCGCCTCGAGGACGTGGAGTCGGAGGTCCAGGAGTCGAACATGATCCTGGCCCAGATCCGCCGCAGGCTCGAGAGCATCCTGGCCTCGATCCCCAACCCCGTCATCGTCACCGGTCGCCTGAACCGTCTGCTGCTGGTCAACCCCGCCGCGGAGGAACTCCTCGGCGTCAGCGGGGGGCTTGTGCTGATGCGTCCGCTTGAGGAAGCCCTCGCGTCCACCGAGGAGGGCCGCTTCCTCGCGAACGCCGTCCTCGAGGCCGTTCAGCAGGGCGGGAAGCGCGTCGCCGAGGTCGAAGTCGGCAACCCGGTCAAGCGGAACTACCAGGTCCACGTGGCTCCCGTTTTCACGTCGGAGGGGATCCCGGACGGCCACGTCCTCGTCTTCGCCGACATCACCGACCTGAAGGAGCTGTCCGACCTCAAGTCGGAACTCGTCTCCATCACGAGCCACGAGATCCGCACCCCGATCACCGCGATCATGGGCGCCGGCAAGACTCTCGAAGCCGCCATCGACATCATGTCCATCGAGGAGCGCGACGAGGTGATCGGCATCGTGGTCAGCCAGGCCGTGCGCCTCAAGAACCTCGTGACCAACCTCCTCGATCTCTCGAAGATCGAGGCCGGCCGCGCGCTCGATCTCGATCTGCGTCCCACGTCGGTCGCGGAGATGATCCAGTCCGCGGTCTCGGCCGTCGAGATGGGCTACTCGATTCAGGGGCACACGTTCGCGATCTGGATCGAGCCGGCCCTCGAGACCGCCTGCCTGGACCGCGGGAAGATCGAGCAGGTGGTCATCAACTTCCTTACCAACGCCGTGAAATACTCGCCCCCCGGCGTGGTTGAGGTGACGGCTCGCCGCGAGCCCGACGGCGGGCTCTTCGTGGGCGTCCGGGACCATGGACAGGGCATCTCCCCTGACGAATTGCCCACGGTCTTCGAGCGCTTTCAGCGGGTGGGCGGCAGTGAGCACCGCCGCAAGGCGGGGCACGGCCTCGGCCTTCACCTGTGCAAGGGGCTGGTCGAGGCCCACGGGGGACAGATCGGCGTGGACTCCGAGTTGGGCCAGGGATCGACCTTCTTCTTCCGCCTGCCGCCGGGCCTGGAGGACGCCGCCGGCGCCGCTTCCTGAAGGAAGGCGCCCCCCTCTCCGGCGAATGACCCGCGCGCCCGCCGCGGCTCGCCGCGCCTCGGTTCGGCCGTTACGTTCACGCCCGCGCAGTAAGGAGCAACCGCCCATGAGCCTCGTCGGACTCGATGTCGGCACCACCGGATGCAAGGCCATCGTGGTAGACCTGAACGGCAAAGTGCTTGCGGAGGCGTACCGCGAGTATCCTCTGTCCCACCCCCAGCCGGGCTGGGCCGAACTTGACCCCGCCGAGGTCCTCGAGAAGGTCCGCGCGGTGCTCGCCGAGGCCGCGGCCAAAGCGGGATCGGCCGATCCGATCCGAGCGATCGGCGTCTCGGCGCAGGGCGAGGCCGGCGTGCCGCTCGACGCCGCCGGCGAGATCCTCTACAACAGCCCGGTCTCCTTCGACACCCGCACGGTTCCCCAGGCCGAGTGGTGGGAGCGCGAGATGGGCAAGGAGCGCATCCATCAGATCACCGGCCACGGCCTGAACACGATGTACACGCTTCTCAAGATCCAGTGGCTGAAGGAGAACGTTCCCGCCGTGCGAGACCGCCTCGCGCGGTTCTACTGCTTCGAGGATCTTGTCATCTACAAGCTCTGCGGCGAGGCCGCCATCGACTACTCGCTCGCGGCTCGGACCCTCGCCTTCGACATTCGGTCGAAGACGTGGTCCTCCGAGATGCTCGACCGCGCCGGCGTCGACCCGAGCGTCTTCGCCACAGCCATGCCGAGCGGCTCGGCGGCAGGGACGATCCTCCCGAACGTCGCGGAGGAATTGGGCCTTCCCGCCGACGTGCGGCTGGTTACGGGCGGGCATGACCAGCCCTGCGGAGCCCTGGGCTCCGGCGTCATCCGACCCGGCGTCGCGGTCGACGGCACCGGCACGGTGGAGTGCATCACGGCCGCCTTCGCCGAACCGGTGCTCACGCCCGAGATGCTCGAGAACGGCTTCGCCTGCTACCCGCATGCGGTCACCGGCGGTTCGCTCCTACGCTGGTTCCGCGACCGCTTCTACGGCCGCGAGGCTCGGGAGTGCGCCGAGTCGGGTGAGGACATCTACGACCGAATCCTCGGCGAGGCCACGGACGCCGTGGTGCAGCCCCTCGTGCTGCCGCACTTCACCGCGACCGGCACCCCCCGCTTCGACCCGGCCTCCAAAGGCTGCATCCTCGGACTCACGCTCGACACGACGCGCGGCGACGTCTGCAAGGCTCTCCTCGACGGCGTGACCTTCGAGATGAAGCTGAATCTCGGGCTGCTCGAGAAAGCCGGCGTCACCGTGGAGACCATCCGAGCCATCGGCGGCGGCTCGCGGTCCCCGTTCTGGCTGCAGATCAAAGCCGACATGTTCCGGCGGCCCGTGGTGCGGCTGGACGTCTCCGAGGCGCCGTGCCTTGGCGCGGCGCTCCTCGCCGGCGTGGCCGTCGGGGAGTACTCCGGCTTCGAGGAGGCCGTTCAGTCAGCCGTGCGCGAGTGCGAGACCTACGAGCCGCGCGCCGACCGCGCCGACGCCTACGACGAGCGCTTCGCCCTCTATGCGGAGATCTACGATCGGCTCGCGGATCTGAACCACCGCATGTAGCGCCGCCCCCGAGGCAGGACCCCCGCGCCAATCCGCGTATGTTCTTGTGAGGTGGTCTAGTTGGAGCGACCCTACGACGACGAGCGCGAACCCAACGAGGAGACGATCCTCGACGCGATTGGACGCTGGCTGCACGCGTTCTGGACCTGGCTCGGGCACGCGAGACGTCGATTCGGACGCTGGGTGAAGAAACGCGGCCGGCTGCTCTGGGTGGATCGGGAGATCGACCAGCTCAAGGATCGCCGGAACGAGGCGCTTCTCGCGCTCGGCGGAAGCGTCTACGCGACGTTCCGCCACGAGCTGACCGGCCGGCCGGAACTGATGACCCAAGTGGACCAGATCCAACAGATGGAACTGGCTCTTGCGCGCAAGCGACGCTTGAAGGACCGCATCGAGCGCGAGGAACTGGAGTAGACTTCGCCGGGCCCGCTTCCGGGCCCGGCGGGACGGCAAGGCGCCGCTAGGCGGCCTTGTCGTCCTTGCCCTTGCCGCCGGATTCGGTCTTCTTCTCTTCCTTCGTTTCCGAGGGCTTCTCCGCGGGTTTGGACGCCGTATCGCGCGTCCCGGCCGGAATGTCGCACTTCTTGCGGCCCTTGCTGTTCGGATAGTCGTTCACGTGGAAGCCCGAACCTTTGAAGATGATCCCCACCGGCTGAATCACGCGCGTGACCTTGCCGCCGCACTCGCGGCACTTCTTCAGCGGCTCATCCGTGATCCTCTGGGACACTTCGTACTCGACCTGGCAGTCGCTGCAGCGATAGTGGTAGGTAGGCACGACGACATACCCTCCCGGCGTCACTAACATTGATGGTATTGCACTCAAGGATCTGGAGCCTAGGACTAGGCGCCACTGGTCGTTATACCAAGCCGATCGCGACCGGTCAAGGCGCTCGACCTCTTTGTAGCGGACCGGCGCCGGCCTCCGGAGGCGACCGCCGTCGCTCGCCTCGGGCCCCCCAGACAACGCCGTTCTGCATCTCTGTGTAGGGAAACGGTGCAATCGCTGAACTACCCGGCCGCCCCGCTCGTTCCGTAAAGGGCGTGAACGAGCGCGCCCGGCCCTCGGTGACCGTCCGGGACCGACCCAGAGCACTTGCCGCATGAGGAACGACGCCGCATGCCCAAACCGAAACGCAAGACCAAGCAGCAGCCGATGTCCGACGACATCCGCCTCCGATACGAACTCGGAGGCATCTTCACGGCCACCGTAGGGGCCGTGATGCTCGCCGCCATCACAGTCGGGATCCGCGGCACGGCCGGGGAGCTGATCCAGGGCGCGCTCTTCATGACCTTCGGCATCGGCGCCTGGGTTGTTCCGCTCCTCCTGATCGCGATCGGCGGCTACGTCTGCTTCTCTCTCCGGATCGTCCGCTTGAGCGCGCGCGTCCTGCCGCTCACGGGACTCTTCCTGGTCCTCCTCGCGACCGCGCACCTCATCTCCGGAGACACTCGGTTCGAGGACGCCGCGCTCATGACGCACGGGGGCTGGGTGGGCGCCGGACTCGCCGTGGGGCTGAGGACGCTTCTCGGTGTTGTGGGAGCGAGCATCGTGCTCGCGGGACTTGCCCTCGGCTGCGTCTGCACGCTTCTGACGCGCCCGATGGCCGACTACGCAAGCGTCGCGTGCGAACGCGCCGGCGGCGTGGCGTCTCAGATGCGCTCCCGCATGGGCGACGTCTCCGAGGTGCGCCGACGCAGAGCCGTGGCGGCCGCCGCCCACCGCACGGAACTCCGCAAGCAGAAGGAACTCCACCGCACCGCGCGCGACGAGGAGAAGCGCCGCCGCATCCTGGAGCAGTCCCGGATGGCCCTGCCCCCACCCGCCGACCCGGCGGACGCGGACGAAGAGGGCGAGCCGGACGCCCCGCGCTTCACGCTCACGCCCGAAGAGGCCGCCGCGATCGCCGGCCAGGAGCGCGCTCTTCTCGAGGAGGGTCGCGGTGGGCCGCCGCATGGCGGGCCTTCGGTTCCGGACTTCCTTCGGCGCGACGGCATCCTGCCGCCTCGCGAGACGGACGCCGCCCCCGTGCAGGCGCAGCTCCCCCTGGAGGACGACCTGGAGGAGCGCTCCCGCCCGGTGGTGCTCAGGCCCCGCCGCCGGGGCGCGTGGGCTCCGCCTCCGCTGGATCTGCTGGACGGCCCGACGCCCACCGATGTGCGCCGTCTGGAGCGCGAGACCACCGAGAACATCGAGATCCTCGAGGACACCCTCGCCAGCTTCAAGATCGGCGCCAAGGTCGTGTCCATCGAGCGCGGCCCGGCCATCACCCGCTACGAAGTGGAGCCGGAGAAGGGCATCCGCGTGGCGCGAATCGCGAACCTCGCGGACGACCTTGCGCGCGTGCTCGAGGCCATGGACGTCCGCATCGAGGCGCCCGTGCCCGGCAAGTCCGTGATCGGCATTGAGGTCCCGAACAAGACCCGCGCCACGGTCACTCTGCGCGAGATCCTCGAGTCCGAGGCGATGGCCAAGAACCCGAGTCTGCTTGCCTACGCGCTCGGAAAAGACATCGCCGGCAAGGTGCAGGTCGCCGACCTCACGCGCATGCCTCACCTGCTGGTTGCGGGAGCGACGAACTCCGGAAAGAGCGTCTGCCTTAACACTCTCATTCTCTCCATCGTCTACCGCGCCACGCCGGAGCAAGTGAAGTTCATCATGATCGACCCGAAGCGCGTCGAACTCTCCCTCTACGAGGACATCCCGCACCTGATCGCGCCGGTCGTGCACGACGCACGCGAGGCCGCCGGGCTCCTGCGCCACGCGATCGTGGAGATGGAGAGCCGCTACCGCACCCTCGCCGAGCACGGGGTGCGCAACATCACCGAGTACATGGATCTCCGCGACGAGACCCCCGACCTCGAGCCCATGCCCTACATCGTGATCGTCATCGACGAACTCGCGGACCTCATGATGCAGGCGGCGGCCGAGTTCGAGCACTCGATCTGCCGCCTCGCGCAGCTCGCCCGCGCCGTCGGCATCCACCTCGTCGTCGCGACGCAGCGCCCGTCCGTCAACGTGGTCACCGGCACAATCAAGGCGAACATCCCCTCCCGCATCGCCTTCGCCGTCTCGTCGCAGACCGACTCGCGCGTCATTCTCGACCAGGTTGGCGCGGACCGCCTCATCGGCCAGGGCGACATGCTCTTCTCCCCGATCGACGCGAGCAAGCCGCGCCGCATCCAGGGGGCGTACATCTCGGGGCGTGAGATCAACCGCGTGGTGGCGCACCTGAAGCAGTGCGGAGACCCGGACTACTCGATGGACCCGCTCCCCGTGGACACCATGAAGGAGCCCGTGATCCCCGACCTGCCGCCCGGCGTGGACGACGAGGGCGTGAACGACGACCTCTTCTCCGAGATCGTCCGGTTCGTCCAGTCCCAGAAGCGCATCTCGACCTCGATGCTCCAGCGCAAGTTCCGCATCGGCTACAACCGCGCCGCGCGCCTCATCGACCTTCTCGAGGACAAAGGCGTCGTCGGTCCCGCGGATGGGTCCCGACCGCGGCGCGTTCTGGGCGGTTTCGGCGCGGACATCGACCTTGGCGACGACGTCGACGAGTTGGCCGGGTAGGGGCGGGGCTCTGTGCCCGCCCTGGGGTCTTTGTGCCCGCCTGGGTTCCGCGCGCCCGCCCTGGCGACGGTGGGCGGGTGACCTGCGCTACGCCCCGCCGCCTTCCTCCATCGCCGCTCGGACGATGTCCCCCACCCCATCCAGCACGTGGTCCGGCCGGTAAGGGAAGTCGTCCACGGCCTCGCGGCTTGTGACCCCGCTCAGCACGAGGATCGTCTCGATCTCCGATTCGATCCCGGAGACAATGTCGGTGTCCATCCGGTCGCCGACGATGGCCGTCTCCTCGCGGCGGCTGCCGAGCCAGCGGATCGCGTGGCGCATGATGAGCGGGTTGGGCTTCCCGACGAAGTAAGCTTTGCGGCCCGTCGCGAGTTCGATCGGCGCCACGAGCGAGCCCGTGGCCGGGATGATGCCGTCTTCCGCGGGCCCGGTCAGGTCCGGGTTCGTGCCGATCAGCTTCGCGCCGCCGAGCACCAGGTGTGCGGCCTTCACGATGCGTTCATAGCTGTAGGCGTGGGTCTCCCCGACGACCACATAGTCGGGGTTCACCTCGTTCATCGTGTAGCCGACGTCGTAGAGGGCGTTCGAGAGGCCCGTCTCGCCGATCACAAAGCACGTGCCGCCCGGCTTCTGGCTGGCGAGGAAGCTCGCCGTGGCAAGCGCGCTCGTGTAGAAGCGGCTGTCGGCGACCTCCATGCCCATGCGCGCCAGTTTTTGGCTGAGTTCGCGCGGCGACTTCTGGCTCGCGTTCGTAAGAAACAGGAACTTGCGATCCGTCGCCTGCATCCACTCGACGAACTCCTTCGCGCCCGGCAGGAGACGGTCGCCGTGATAGATCACACCGTCCATGTCGCAGATGAAGT
>CAZCER010000133.1:0-9715 GCA_964497385.1 uncultured Armatimonadia bacterium
CCTCGACTCCCTCGCCCACGCCCACGAGCTTCACGGGTATGCCGAAGTCGGACTGGATGCCGAGCACCACGCCGCCCTTCGCCGTGCCGTCGAGCTTGCTCAGCACGAGGCCGCTGAGGCCGATGCAGTCTTTGAAGACCTCGGCCTGCCGGAGCGCGTTCTGGCCCGTCGTCGCGTCGACCACGAGAAGCACTTCGTCGGCGGCGCGCCCGAGAGCCTTCTCGCACACGCGGTGGATCTTCTCGAGTTCGCTCATGAGGTTCGACTTGGTGTGCAGCCGCCCGGCCGTGTCCACGATCACCTCGTGGTGGCCGCGCGCCTTCGCCGCCGTCACCGCGTCGAAAACGACCGAGGCCGGATCGGCGCCTTCCTTGTGCGCGATGATGTCCGCGCCGGCGCGCTCGGCCCAGATCGTGAGCTGCTCAATCGCCGCGGCGCGGAACGTGTCGGCGGCGGCCAGCATGACCTTGTGACCGTACCGACCGTAGTACGCGGCCAGCTTCCCAATCGTGGTGGTCTTGCCGGTGCCGTTCACGCCAACCACGAGGATCACCGTCGGGGGCTCCGGCCCCTGGGCGAGCGTGCGCTCCATCTCCGGCTTCAGGAGCGTCTCCACGCGCGTCGCGAGCAGGCCGCGGAGGCCGTCCGCGTCCACGCCGCGCTCCCGCGCGGCGGCGCGCAACTCATCGATGAGGTCGGAGGCGACCCCGGCCTTCACGTCCGCCTGGATCAGGCCGGCCTCGAGTTCCTCGAGGAGTTCGTCGTCCACCTTGCGGCCGGGCGCGAGCACGCCGCCCAGCCTCTGGAATATGCCTCGCAACGGTTGGTCTCTCCATTCGGTCGGTTCGCGGCGTCGGCCGCGGGATGGGGTCAGGGCCGTGTGAACGTCAAGGACTGCAAGTCCACAGTGCCCTCATCGTTGTCGTGGGTCAAGGTCGCCAGGTACCACCCGTGAGGGAGTTCGGCGGGCAGATCCCCCACCGCCAGCCGACTCTTGGCCCGCAGCGCGAGCGAGGCCGTCATGGGTTCGGCGAGCGCCGATCCCTCGAGGCGCACGGTGAAGGTCGTGTCTCGGTCCGAGATGTCCGGGCCCTGCGCTCCGAGCGTGACTTTCCATTTGCCTTCAGCGAGATAGACGCGATAGCGCACCGGCCGCTTCGGGAGCATCACGCACACCGCGCTCTCGGCGGAAGCGAACGCGAACGGCTCCGCGACATCCGTGCCCTTCGTCACGAAGAGCCCGCCCGGCACGCGCATCGTCCGCGAGGTCCTGTCGCGCAACGTGTTCGAGAGCCGCATCAGCAGCTCCATCTGGTCGAGCCTCGCCGCCGAACCGAAGAGGGCGGATCGCTCCTCCGCCGAGAGCACCGCGTCGGCGTAAAGGAAGAGGCCCGCAGTGGCCTGGATGCCCGCTTCGGAGGGGTCGGCGAAGGACTCGAGGGTCGTCGGCAAGCCCATGTAGGACTGCAGCGCATCGCTGCACGCCGTCTCGAGGTGCTCATCCAGGCTCACCGGCATCGTGTCCCACACGGGCATGCCGTCGGTCGAGTTCAGCGCCAACCACTTCGCGAACAGCGTCTCCCCGATGGCTCCGTTGGCGAGCGGCTCGGGCTGCGCGAACCCCGCGATCGGCGGAAGCGCCGCGTATCCGAGCCCGCGGCAGATCGCGATCAGCCACTGGGCGGGGCTGCGCTCCGCGTCGGCGTCCCAGACGTCGACATAGCGGGGGAGCCCTTCGACGACCCGCGCCGGACCCTCCATCAAATACACCGAGAGCGGGCGCGTAAGCCGAGTGGAGCCCGAGGTCCCGACGTAGGCGTGGTAGCAGGCCGTCAGGTGAAGCGCGGTCCGACAGATCAGCACCGCCTCGGCGCGATAGTCCCGAGCGGCCACGACCTCGGTCTGGTAGTAGACCTGCACGCTCAGCCAGAGGCGCTCCGACTGGTCGCCGCGATCGGCCAGGTAGCCGTACACGACGCCGGGGAAGATGGCGTTGTTCCGCGGATGCCGCTTCGGAACGGTCTCCGGATACTGATGCGCGGTGCTCACCGCGCCCGCGACGTCGCCCAGTCGGTCGGGCGCGAGTCGCTTGTCCAGGATCGGGAGGTTGCGGGTCTCATAGGCTCCGGGCAAGAACGGAAGGGCCCGGGCGGTCACCCACTTGGGATAGGCGCCGCCGGAGATCGCGCGGATGAGCGACCGCCGCACCGGCTCGCTGTCGACCAGCGTCAGCGCCCGCGCGTAGCACTCCACCGCGTACTCCCGGTCCTCCGCCACGTCGTTGTCGCGGCGGGCGTGGCAGTCGCCGCGCAACGCCCAAGCCTCGGGGTTCGCCGGATCGAGATCGGTCGCGCTCGAGGACTCCTTCAGAGCCGCATCGACGTCGCCCGCCTGAAACGCCGCGCGGGCGCGGGAGAGCGCCTCCTCGGCGGACGGGGGTTGGTCCGGTTCTTGCGCGCCCGCGCAGGGCGCGAAGAGGCAGAGAGCGAGCAACGGCGGGAGCGATCTGGTCAGTGGGTTGGGCATGCGGGTGCTTCGCGCGGTCCCTTCAGCGTGTCGCGTGGCAGTACACACGAGAGGCGATCTCGTCGGCCAAGTGCTTCTCAGACGCTCGACTCACCGTGCGGACCACAAAGATCTTGTTGGATTCCTCGCAGTGCCAGGCGCGGCATACCATGTGGAATACCGTGTCACTTCTCACGAGACGCTTCGCGGCGTAGGCGATTCGCTCGTGCGCCGAACGCTTCGCGCCTTCCGCAAGCACCGCCTCATGTCCCCGGCAGCGGCCGCGCTCCATCCGGAAGGAGAAATCCCCCTTCAGGTCTTTCGCGAGTTGCTTCTTCGCCCAGTCCACAAGGTCCCCTTTGCCCATGGCCAGGTTCGCGACCCAGCGCTGGATCGTGAGATGCTCCCCGCCCTCCCGCTGGAAGCGCTGCTCGATCTTCCCGCCGACGAGCGAATTGCCTGAGAGCTTCCACTCCCGCGGCAGCGAGAAGCGCAGTCCGAAGGCGCTCCAGAGAACCGCGTCGTCCGACTCCGGGTGGAGGCGGAGGTTCGAGAACGCCTCTTCGCCCCGTCTCCGGACCTCGGCCCAGTCGGTTCCCGTGAGTTCGCAGATCACAACGCGGCTCGAGGTCGGGCACTCTCCGGTGAACCCGACCGCCACGGTCTCGCCGCCCTCGAGGCTCCACTCGAAGCTCGAGATGGGGCTGACGTTCAGCTTCCGGCGCGGCACGAGGCGCTCCACCTTGCGGTGCTCCACCTTCTTGCGCTTCTTCTTGTAGCTGTCCTCGAGGTTGCGGAGGTAGTTGTCCGCGAGTTCGTCGATGGCGGCCGCGCGCGAGGGCTGCCGCCGGAAGAGCTTCGCGGTCGAGTCCTCCGGCAACCATCGCACGACCAGCCTCGGCTCCAGACGCTCGTCGATCCTGAGGTGGCCGCCGTTCCAGTCGCCGGAGAAGGCGCCGGGCTCCCAGTCGCGCGGAAGCGCGAGCCTGACGCCTTGCCAGGCCACGATGTCCATGCCCTGACCGATCAGGGCGTCCAGATTCGCGAGAGTCGGTTCCATGGGTGGCTAGGTCGCTCCGTGGAAGGTGATTCGTCGTCGCCGGAGGTGCACGTTCACGAGCAGTCCGAGCGCGGCCATGGTGGCCAGCAGGTTCGAGCCCCCTCGAGAGAACAGCGGCAACGGGATGCCCGTGATGGGCATGAGCCCCACGTTCATGCCGATGTTCACGATCACCTCGAAGGCCAGATAGGAGACGACTCCGGCCGCCAGGTACTTGCCAAGGTCATGTTGGGTGCGATCGACGGTGGTCAGGCCGCGCCAGATGAGCACGCCGTACAGCGCCACGAGGGCCGCGCCGCCCACGAATCCGAGTTCCTCGCCAACGGCCGAGAAAGGCATGTCCGTGCCTTGCTCGGGCACGCTCTGGCTCTGCGTCAGGAGTCCGTGTCCGTAACCTTGGCCCCAGACGCCCCCGGCGCCGATCGCGCGCCAGGCGCGCAAATACTGGAGTCCGTCGTTGGCGGCGTACTCCGCGGAGCGCGGGTCGAGCCAGGCGAGAATGCGATCTTCGCGGTAGCCGCTGAAGAACCCGTGATCCCATAGGAGCTTCGCAACCGCCATGCAGCCGACGATGAATGCGACGAGATGCCAGGGATTCGCCCCGGCCAGGAACATGACGCCCATCCAGACCGCGAGCAGCACCAGGGCCGTGCCCAGGTCGCCGTTCAGGAGCACCAGGGCGAGGATGGGAAGAGCGACCTCGACGAAACTGCGAGCGAACTCCAGCCCCTCGCGGATCCGCTCCTTGTTCTCGGCGACGAAGACCGCCAAGCTCGCGATGAGCACCACCTTCGCGAACTCCGACGGCTGCACCGTGATGAAGCCCAGGTCCAGCCAGTGCTGGTCGCCAAAGATGAACACCACGACCAATACCAGAAGGGTGAGCCAGTAGAGCGCTTGCCAGGCGTTCCGCAGGAAGTTGTAGTCCACCGACGCCGCGAACAGAAAGACGACGATGCCGACGAGGTAGAGCGCGACCTGGCGCTGGAAGCTCTCACCGGGCACGCTGCTCAACATCAGGAGGCCGAACAGCGCGATCAGCACCACGCTGGCGAGCATCAGGTGGTCGACGTCTCTGAGTTGTCGGCTGCGTAGAAGGGCGCTCATGGTGTCCCTAGAAGCCCTGCCGGCCAAGGGAACTCTCCCCCGAGCCCGGCGCGCTCAGACGGCCATTGTACGCGCTCGCTTCCCTCGCCGCAACGCGGCCTGGCGGCCTCACTCCTCCGGATAGCCGCCTCGGCCCTGCCGAATCGGCCAGCAGCCCCCTCCTCGCGCGTCGCGCCCCCAATCGCTGAGGAGCGTCGCCGCCGTCGCGAGAACAAGCAGTCCCGCCTTCGCGAGCAGCACCAGGGGAAAGCAGCACGGAAACACCCCGACCAGCCCGACGACCGCCCAGACCGCGAAGCCGCGCAGCACGAGCGGCGCGGTCGCCAGGTCTTTGCCGCGCGAGACGACGCGCCCGATCGCCTTCAGCACCGCGACCCACCCCAGTGCGCCTGCGCCGGCAAGCGCGAGCCCGACGGGAACGAGGATGAGCCAGCCCGCGCACACGATCAGAAGGAGCGCCAGCACGAGGCCCACCAGCGCGATCGCCCAGCTCGCGGTGGCTCCCGGCCGCGCGCGCCACAGGTCGTGAATCGTGTTCACGCGGTCCTCGGCCAGGTTCGCGACCGCATAGGCCAGGGCGAGCCCCGCGGGGGTCAGCACGAACCAGAGCACTCCCAGCAGCAAAGTCAGAACGACCAGTTCCCGGCCGTCGTCCTTGCCCGGCTGCGCCCCGATTCGCGCGCCCTGCTCGACCCGTCGCTCGCCGCCCACCACTACGAGCGCGCCCTCGACTGCGCCGTCCGACTCGACTAGGGCGTCAGCGTGCACGACGGTCACGTCGCCGGAGACGGCTCCGCCCGAAGCTACGACCACCGGTCCCGCAATGGACCGGACATCCTCCCGCACCCAGCCGCCGTCTTCGATCGTCACGCTCGCGTTCGTGGCCGAGACGCTCCCGGCGACCGTGCCGTGGACGGTCAGAATGCCCGAGGCGACGCGCACGTCGCCTACGGTTTCACCGGCCTCCACCGTGACGTCCTCGCCGGTCCGGTCGATCGAACGGTAGTCGCTCGCCGCCCCGAGCACGGGGGACTCCCGGGTGGCCTCCGGTCGCTCTCCCGACTCCGTGGTCGCGTCGCCTTCGACGCCCGACTCGCTCTCCGCGGCGTACTCGACCACGAGCCGGGCTCCGCGCTCGTCTCGGTCGGCGTCCGCGACTTGGGCGAGCGCGCCCGTGGCGCTCATCAGAACGGCCAGCGCCAGAAGCGCCACACGCGCAGGACGCACCAGGCTTGCCCGCCGGCGGGCGACTGGAGGGGCCCCATTGGGGGAACCGCGACGAAGGAGCGGCGGGCCCCAAACCGGTCCCATCCTCACGGAACGCGCACGCACGGCTGGCTGGCCGCGGCTGGGCTCGGGCCGGTTGGCGTCCTCCCGCTTCGCGGGTCCTCCCCATGCGGCCCCTCCGGCGCGACCGAAGACCACGCCTGCGTGGCTGTGCATCATCCGCGTCACCGCGCCACCACCGTTCTCCGAAGGCTCAGGATGGACACCCGGGCGAGGCCCGCCCCGGCCGCGAGGGCCGAGAGCGCGGCCCCAACCGCGCAGGCAAGCGCGAGCGGCCCCAACGCGGCCGCGGCCTCCGGCGCCGCGAGCCCCCAGCCGATCGCCTCGTTCAGCGCATGCCCCGCGAGCCCGATCAATCGATCGGCGCCCAGCCAGAGCCAGAGGCCCGCCGCGCAGGCCGCGACGAGGGCCACCGAGCCGCCGGCGCTCCCCGCCAGAGCCAGGGCGGCGCCAAGCGCCCACGGGACTCGGCGTTGGCGCGCCCGGAGCGCGCCGAGCACCCGGTCGGTGAGCTTGGGCCCCGGATCGAGAAGCGGCGTCGCCGCCACCGCCCCCAGCGCCTCCCTGAGGCGCGTGAGTTCCCTGCGGCAGGCCTCGCACTCCGCGAGATGCGCGCCGAACGCCTCCGTCTCGGGCTCACCGTCGGCCGCGGCGTCCAAGGACTCCCACCACTCCTCGCATGCCCTCATGTCGCCCATCACTCCTCGTCCCACTGCTCGAGCAGCGCCGCGAGCTTCCTGCGGCCCTGGAACGCGTGCGTCTTCGCCGTTCCGACGGGGATCCCCATGATCTCGGCGATCTCCCGGTAGCCCATGCCCTGCAGGTGCCTGAGCACCACGGCCGTTCGTTCCCGGTCGGGCAGTCGCGCCACCGCTTCCCGCACGCGCTCCGCGACGTCGCCGGCGACCGCCCGGCTCTCCGGTCCGGCCTCGGGCTCCACCGGCTCGCGGGCAGCGACTTCGGTGCGCTCCTCGAGCGAGACGTCGCGTGACCGCGAGCGCCGGAGAACGTCGATGCTCATGCGCGAGACGATCGTTCCGACCCACGTCGCGAAGCTGCGTTCCGGGTCGTAGCGTCCCAGAGCGTCGTAGGCCCGAAGAAACGCGTCCGAGGTGACGTCCTCCGCCGCGCCTCGATCCCGCAGAAGGCGGTAGGCTACGGTGAAGACGCGCGCCCTGTGGCGATCCACGAGCTGACCGAACGCCGCCATGTCGCCGTGGAGCGTTCGCCGGACCAGCTCGGCATCGGCGATTGCCATGGGCTCCTCTTCCCCGTGTCCTTGCGCCATGCCTGTAGATGCTACGCGCCGGCGACCGATGCGGTTTGGCGGGAATCCGAGGCGGAGGGGTGCGACGGGCCTTCGCGAAAGTACCGGCTCGCGGCTGTAACGCAAGCCGCCGAGGCAGGTCCCAGGCGGCAGAGGCTGGGCGCACGGCCCGGGGGCCGATCGCGCCCGTGCGGGGAGTGCAGATGGCCAGAGTCAACGCAACGCGCGAGATCGAGATCCTCGTCCGCGCCCGCTATCCCATCGTCTATGTTGTCTCCTGGGAAGAATCGCGCGTCGAGCAGGCTCTCGCGGAGATCGCGCAGGCGCGGCGCAAACGCATGTACATGTGGACGACGACCCAGGGCCTCACCGCCTACGGCTCTCGCTCCACCGATCCCGACAGCCAGCGCCCCCTCGTCGCCCTGGACCGCATCATGCAGTCCCAAGAGCAGGCTCTCTTCGTCCTGAAGGACTTCCATCCGTTCCTCACCGACCATCAGGTCATCCGCAAGCTCCGCGACCTCACCCACTCGCTCAAACTGACGCTCAAGACGCTGATCCTCGTCTGCCCCATCCTGGCGCTCCCGCCCGAACTCGAGAAAGAGATCACCGTCGTCGACTTCGAACTCCCCTCCCGCGAGGACTTGGCCGCCCTCCTCGAGCGCATCCGCCAGTCCGTGGCGGGGAAGGAGGGCGTGAACGTCGATCTCACGCCGGAGGAGCGCGAGCGGATCGTCAAAGCCGCTCAGGGCCTCACCCTCATGGAGGCCGAGAACGTTCTGGCCCGCTCGCTCGTGGAGGCCAAGCGTTTCGACATCGACATCATCACTTCGGAGAAGCAGCAGATCATCCGCAAGACTCAGATCCTCGAGTACTTCGACGCCTCGCAGGATGTGACCGACGTCGGCGGGCTCGACATCCTCAAAGACTGGCTCCGCAAGCGCACCCGCGCGTTCGGGGAGGCGGCCCGCGAGTTCGGTCTCCCCGAGCCCAAGGGCCTCCTTCTCCTCGGCGTGCAGGGCTGCGGCAAGTCGCTGACCGCGAAGACCATCGCGAACCTCTGGAGGCTCCCGCTCCTGAAGCTCGACGTCGGGAAGATCTTCGGCGGGATCGTAGGCTCCTCGGAGGAGAACATCCGCAAGGCCATTCGCATCGCGGAGTCCGTCTCGCCGTGCGTGCTCTGGATCGACGAGATCGAGAAGGGCCTCTCCGGCACCCAGTCCTCCGGCGTGAGTGACGCCGGCACCACGGCGCGCGTGTTCGGAACCCTCATTACCTGGCTTCAGGAGAAGACCGCGCCCGTCTTCGTGGTCGCGACCGCGAACGACATCTCGGAACTCCCGCCCGAACTCATGCGCAAGGGCCGCTTCGACGACATCTTCTTCGTGGATCTCCCCACGGACGCCGAGCGCCGCGAGATCGTCGAGATCCATCTGACGCGCCGAAGCCGCGACGCGGAGACCTACGACCTCGCGGCCATCGCCGAGGCCTGCGAGGGCTTCTCCGGCGCGGAGATCGAGCAGGCCGTCGTCGCGGGCATGTACGAGGCGTTCGATCGAGGGGACAGCCTCCGGACCGAGGACATCCTCCACGCGATCCGCACGAGCGTCCCCCTCTCGGCCACCATGTCGCACGTCATCCACGAACTCCGCACTTGGGCCCGGCTCCGCGCCCGGCCCGCCTCGAGCGGCGAACCCGTGGACATCCCGGAGGAGCGCTCGACCATGCAGGCTCTCCTCGACGCGGCGGAACTCATGGACGCTCACGCCGACGACGAGATCGAGATCGAGATCCCCGCGCCGGATCCCGGGTAGGAGCGACCGGCAGGTCGCCCGCCCGATCGGGTAGGTGGACCGTCCCTGATTCGCACGAATCCGCTCCGCACCAACGAACGCGACGGGAGGTGAACACCGCATGCCCAAGGAGACCGAGGACCGCTACGACTTCATCGAACTGGCCGAGGACCCGGCGGAGGCGCTCCCCCCTCCGGGCCTCGCGGAAGAGACCGCGCGCGACCGCATGCGCGACCGACTGGAGGCGCCTCCGACGGTTCGGGGCGGCGCGCTCCGCATCGTCGAGACGATCGGCGGTCCCGGCCGCGGCGTCGGGCAGTTCGCGAATCCCGTCGGTCTGTGTCTGGATCTGCAGGGGAACCTCTACGTCGCCGAGGCCGGTCTCGGCCGCGTCCAGAAGATCGCGCCCTCCGGCGAGGTCTGGGCCTACGTCGACCGCGCGAAGCGCAAGGTCGAGTGGCGCGAGTCGGCCGACGCGGCCGTGGACGCCCGAGGCATGATCTACGTGCTGGAGAGCGTCGCGTGCCGCATCCAGAAGATCGGGGCCGACGCCGCGTACCAGCACACCTTCGCCATGCCCGGCTCCGCGCGAGGGCAGCTCGCCCGTCCCGAGGGCATCGCGCTGGACAGCCGCAACAACGTCTACGTCGCCGACACTCTGAACCACCGCATCAGCGTCTTCGAGCCGAACGGCCG